>JABDJZ010000313.1 GCA_013003255.1 Rhodothermales bacterium | reverse complement strand
TGGCCGGGCGTATCTCCGATTCCGTAGGGCGAAAACCCCTGATCATCCTGTCGTGCGTGGGTCTGGCTGTTGTGATGCTGCTCACCACCGTGCTGGTCAACTCCATGTTGGTTGCCTACGTGTTCTTCGGCCTTGTCATGGTGACCATATCCATGCGCATCAGCCCGCTCCAGTCCTTGATGACCGAGTTGGTGGAATCCGACCGTCGAGGGGTTCTGATGAGCCTGGCGGTCTCAATCGGACAGGTGGGAATCGGAATCGGAGGCGGGATTGCCGGCCTGGCCTTCACCCGGTACGGCTTTGGCTCCAATACCGTAATCGGAGCGGTCTCCATCGCGCTCATGGCACTGATGGTGATCTCGTTCCTGCCGGAGCCCGATGGGAGCATATCCCGCGGGACGGTTTCGGGCGAATGACCGGGCGGCAGGCAGATGACCTGATGCCGGGCGGTGACGTGGCTCGGCTGACCTAGTCTGCCTTGATCTCGTCAGGCTCTTCGATCAGAAAGCCGAGTCGTGTGATTGCCGCCCGCATGACCTGGGGACTCCCGTCCGTGTAGGCCAGGATGTCGCTGCCCCTGGTGCCCATGTGGACCGTCCGGGTAAGGCCGCTCTGCAATGTCAGTGAGACCGTAGTGCTCACGTCCACGGAGTCCGGTGTCAATTCGTCCTCGAATCCATCGAATCGAAGCGGCGAATAGCGACGCAGCCAACTGACCACTTTCATCGAATCCGCAGCCACGGCCGGCCCGGCAGACTCGGAGATGGTCCATCCGTCGGCATAGGCCAACTGGTAGGCATACTCGGAAGTCTCCACGGAAGCGGACTGTACCAACTCGGCGGGGATGTTGAGGAGCGTCTTGTCCCTGACCTGGTCTGCCGAAGTAGGAAGGGCGATTCGCGAACCTGTGTACACGGTCTCTTCCTCGTTGAGGCGTACGTAGCTCGTGCTGAAATCCGGACCCTCGGCCGCGACCACCATCCGGTATTCCTCGTCGCCCCAAGTCAGGGTGAGGTACCTCCCGGTTTCCTGGTCCACGCCGTAACGCTGATGACGGTCGACGTTGGTGGAAACCACAGAGTTCAGCTCCAACTCCGCTATGGAATTCAGGAGTCTGGACACCGTGTTGGAATCAGCCAAAGAAGAAACAGGCTCGGTCACGCGCCAGACCCCGCCATCCCGGCTCAGGGCAACCTCCCAGGTATCTGCCTGCAGTCGCAGCCCTGTGACCTCTTCGGTGGGTACGTCTACATCGGGAACGCTGATGGTCGAAGGCTCCGAGTCAAACACCCCGGCCAGGTAGGCGATGCCCAACAACACGGCCAGAACTCCGATAAGCTGTGCGATTCGATTGGATTGCATGGGTAGCGTAAGCGTCTTGGTTCCGGGTTCGCCCTACGAGCGGACGAGGACGATCTGGCGGGCATTGCGCCGTCGCCAGCGTAGGAGTCCGAAGAGGATGACCAGCAGGACGGGACCGAGCATGGTCCCGTACTTCACCCAGGGCTTCAGACCGTCGGAGACAGGATCCAGATTCCGCGGCGCAATGGACTTGGAGCGGATGGAAAGGAGGGCGTCATCCTGGACCAGCCAATCGACCAGGTTCAGACCAAAGCCAATGTTGCCCTGGTTGGCACCCACAACTCGCTCGTTGATGAAGTCCCCGTCGCCCACCAGCACGATGCGGCTGGGCACACTCACCCGGCCGGGCTCAAACGCGCTGGGAAACTCGCCGGTGTAGGCAGCCCCGAGCACAAACGGACCCTCGTTGAGCTCCTGCTGCTGGCCGGTTGGTTGGATCATGAAGAACCCCTGCTGACGGCCGGCCTGTGGCGAGGAGTAGATGAGATCCTCCCGCACAACACCATCGGGAAGCGCGAGGGAGGTATCGACTTCAGAGACATAGTAGAACATCATGTCACGAAGCCTGCTCACCATCATGTTGTCCGGGTTGAAGGACGTGGCGATGGGGAAGAAGGGATACTCAATCTGCTGGGCGATGTTGAAGAAGCCCTGCTGCCGCTGCACCGTGACGGGCGAACTCTGGCGGTCCAACACCAGGTTCTCGCGCAGACCGACTCCGTAGGTGCTCAGCATGTCCTCAAGGCCGACAGACTTTGCCGTGGCCTGGCCAGACTGCAGGTCCGCCTCTACACGGTTCAGCAGGAACGCCAGCTTGCCCCCCTGCATCAGGTAACCATCCAGGGCCTGCTGAACGGAAGGTGAAAGGCTGTCAGCAGGTGCGGCCACGATCAGGGCCTGGGGGTTGGCGCTCAGACTTCCACCCTGTTCAGTGACCGTGACAACCTCGTAGTTCCGCTGCAGGCCCTGGTTCAGGTTCTGCATGTCGGTGGTTGGCGTCGGCTCACCATGGCCCGTCAGGAATCCAACCTGGGGCTGACTGTCCCTGGTGAGGCGTCGGATGGCACCGGTGATGTCGTACTCCAGGGTTGAGAGGTCCTGGATGACCGGGACGGTTTCACGCTCGCCGCCATACTCGATGGCCACCCCCATGTACGCATTCTTGAACTGAACGTTGTCACTCTCGATGACCTGGATCTGTACGGCAGGGATGCCGAGACGCTGTGCGTCGGAGCGGAGTTCATCTTCCTCAGCCGGGTCCACGAACTGGTACTGGATATTCTGCCCGCCGTAGGCGCGATAATCGTCCAGCTTGTCCTTCAGGAACCGGCGATTGGTCCCGTACGGAGCAGGCAGGTCCGCCGTGAAAAACGCCGTGATGGTCACCGGGTCGTCCAGTTCCTCGACGATGGTTATGGACGCATCCGAAAGCGAGTAGACCTGATCATCCGTCAGGTCCAGACGGCCAAACAGGTTCAATCCAATGAGGTTGATGACCACCAGGATGAGTCCGATGAGGAGGATGGTCGATCTAGAAGTCCAGTCCCTTTTCATGGTCTAGCGCAGGTCGCTGTGCGAGAGGTTGTTGTCCGCTTGACGCTACTCCGGCCGACGGGCCAGCGAGTACATGGTCAGGATTCCGGCAAACGCCGTCATGGAGAAGTAGTAGAGCACGTCCCGGGTGTCCACCACGCCCCTGAGGAGGTTCTGGTAGTGGAAGTCGGTGCCCATGTACTGGATGAATCCGGACATCCATCCCGGAACGAACGCCGTGACTTTGTCCATCAGGAAGAGGACAAAGATGATCCCGAAGGCCAGGATGAAGGCCACGATCTGGTTGCGCGTCATGGAAGACGCCATGATCCCGATGGCGGCATACGTCATCCCGAGCAGGAAGAGGCCCAGATAGCCGCCGAACGTGGCACCGAAATCAACGTCCCCGAGAGCCGCCACCGCAAAGGTGTAAATGAGCGTCATCCCAATGGCCGTCAGCAGGAAGAGCGTCACGGCCAGCAGCTTCCCTACAATGACCTGCCAGTCGCGGACCGGCATGGTCAACAGCAGCTCCAGCGTCCCGGCGCGGCGCTCCTCGGCGAACGTGGACATCGTGATGGCCGGAATGAAGAACAGGAAGATGAAGGGAACGATGTCGAAGACTGACCGGAGTGAGGCGGTGTTCTCCAGGAACAGTCCGTTCGAGAAGAACCACCCGGTCAGCAGCAGAAAAATGCTGAGAACGATGTAGGCCACAGGGCTGTCGAAGTACGAGTGCAGCTCCTTCTTGGTCAGCGTCCAGGCTTCTTGCATGGGTCTCTGAGATTGGGGCACGCCGCGAAGGCGTCCGGTTCAGGTTCAGGCGGCCGTCAACTGGCGGAACACGTCCTCCAGGTTGGCCTGGTCTCGATGCA
>JABDJZ010000029.1 GCA_013003255.1 Rhodothermales bacterium | reverse complement strand
CCACTGCGCTGTGAGACCCCATAGATAGGCCGTTCCCCGACCTCGGCCGTCGGTCAATTCGAATTCTGCCAGCCCGCTGACCGGATTGCCGGAAAGCGCGACACGGGATACTTCGAACCGGGTCAACACGTCAGCGCGTCCTGCCTGGGACCAGCGCAGCGAAGCCGGAACCCGGACAACGGACGCGGAGCGCGAAGCCAGACGATCCTCCTTGCTGGCCAGATCCAGCGCCACTTGCATCACTACGGGACCAGAGCGGACCGTCATCGACGGTCGAAGGGTTCGAGACCGAAGATTGAAACGCCGCGAGGCAAACCGGTCCGAGTCGGTGTCATCCCGTTCGAGTGCCCCCCGAAGCGCCGTCTGCAATCGGGCGTTGACCCGATACCCCAACTGCAACTCCAGGGCCCGTCCCGCGCGTGTCTCCACTCCGGACGACAGCTCGTTGAGGGAGCGGTTCTCCTGAAACGAGGCGTCCAGAGACAGACCTGATCCAGGGTGCGACAGCGTGGCATCCTGTCGAACCCGCACCCGGCCCGACGTAGTTAGTCCGGGCGTCCTGAAGCGGGAAAGCCGCAGGAGATAGACATCCAGCCGGTCCTCCGCACGCGATTGCTCCTGCACTTCGAGCAGCGAGCGCGCTGTCCACCGGAACCGCTGGCCGGGATTCGGCACCGGTCGAAACCGGGCGTTCAGGCGGGCCCGGACCGCATTGACCGACGCCAACGAGTCCGAGGGAAGGAACGTGCGAATGTAGGTACCCTCATTGGGCGTGGTTTCGGGGAGGAGTTCGTCCAGTTGCACCACGTTGTCTCCGTTGGCATCATCCCAGACGTAGGACCCCAACTCCGGCCCGGCGCGAAGGTAGATCTCCTGAAGCACCGGCGTCCGTTCGGTTCTGGCATCGTAAAGCCAGTCAAGCGAAACAAGCCCGCGGGACATCCCTCCTGCCGTGTTGACCAGCAAGGCCCGGGTGTCGGTCCCTCCGGGAAGGCCACGGAATTCCTCGCGAACACGCCGGTCCCGAAAGGCCACCTCGACGTCTGAACGGAGGCCACCTGAGGTGCGTGTCTCGGCCCGCGTAGAAATGGTCCAGGAATCGGCGGATCGGACCAACCTGTCGCCCAGTGGCCAGGCCTCGTAGCGCCGCTCTATCGATCCCTGGAGCCCCGTCTCGCCGGACTGAAAGGCCAGCGTGGGGCGAATGTCCGTGTAGCGCAGCGAGGCGGCGGAAAGCCCTCCCTCCAGGCGTTCGAAGCGCTCTTCCAACCCGAACTCCATCGCATACTCCAGGCCTCTGCGCTGCCGGGACACGCGGGCCAGACCTTGCTGCCAATTCCCGGCAGACTGCCGCAGTACATCATCGGACCGGACTCCGGTAAACTCCCCGGTGATGGAGAATCCATCGAAGGCCATCCGCCGGAACGAAGCCTCCAGACGCTCCGCGGTGAAGAGGCCCGGCAACGCCAACTGGGAGCCGGATACCTCGACCCCCAGCGAGTCGCTCATGCTCCAACCCAGTGTACCACGCACTTCCTGCTCGTGAGCGGCACCGGGGATGGCACCGGTGGCGGGCACCGCAAAGGAGGTAATATTCCAGCGTCTCGCAAACTCCACCTCGCGGAAGCGGTCAAACGTGGAGAACGCGGACGTGGCCCGGTGCCCGTTGACTCGAAACGTCACCAACCCGCGGTTCAGCGGGCGTTCGGCTCCCAGAGCCAGTCGCCACGCCTGACCGCGATCATCGCCGGAGTCCAGTTGAGATAGCCGGTTTCGGTCGTCGAGGCTCTGTGCCATCTCCGCCTCCATGGTGACTCCCCGGACCGGAATCACGCGCCCCCTTAGATCAAGAACCGATTTCAACCGTGGACGCGGGAGTAGGCGAACGGGCTCATAGTCTCCGGCCGCGGGCCCCACATAGCGATAGGCAATGCCGTTCAGGGACTGGGCGTCCCGGGCGTAGCGGCCCAGGCCTCGGCCCACCCAGGAGAACTGAACCCGGTAAACAGCCTCATCCGCAGCAGGCGGCGTGGAAATGGCCACGAAGATGGAATCCTGCGTCCG
>JABDJZ010000293.1 GCA_013003255.1 Rhodothermales bacterium | reverse complement strand
TCCACCTGGATGGCCCAGGCAGGATCACCGAAGGAGTTCAGCTGGGTCCAGGTGTAGCCGCCATCCATCGAGCGGAAGACAGAACCCCACTCGAGATTGACACCGGCGTACATGACCTCCTCATTCTGGGGATCGATGGCTAGCGAGAGCACCTGGCGGTTGCCCAGGTCCAGGAACTGCCAGTTCCGCGCGTTGTCGTCCGAGCGCCATACGCCGCCCTTGCCGTCCGCCCAGATGCCCACGAAGAGGGTACCTGCCGAGTTGCGCTCAATGGCATACGTGTAGAGGTTCTCAAAGCCGCGGTTCATACGCGTCCAGCACTGGCCGCCGTCGTTGGAATAGAGGACGCCGTAGCCGTAGGTGGCCGCAAAGAGTTCACCCGTCTCCGTCTTGACGATGTCCTGGATGACTGCGTTCACCACCAGCGCTGCCACGTGACGCCACTGGTCCAGTTCGCCGTCCCAGTTGCTGTCAATGAAGGCGTAGACACCGGAGCCCTGCGTTCCGGCGAAGATCTCGCCGGTTGGAGCAGACGTGATGGCTGATACGGTGTAGACCGGCAGGTTGACGGCGTTGACCCAGAGGTCTTTACCCTCGTCGTAGTAGTAGGCGCCCATTTCGCGGGTACCCGCCAGCAGCTTGCCGTCGGCGCCGGTGGAGATGGTCTCGATGGGCTGGTCATCCAGGCCGTAGCCGAACTTCTTCCAGATCCCACTCTCCAGACGGTAGATGCCGTCCGTGTTGGTGCCTGCGTAGACATCACCATCAACCGCGTGGATCGTGTTGATCACACCCACGGGTAGGCCTGATCCCATGGGCTTCCACCAGCCATTGCTGAGCACATAGACGCCGAGTCCAGGCGCGGCGGCAAAGACCAGTCCCGTGGCGTCATCCACAGCTACCGTGGTCACCTTCTTGCCGGTGAACGGATTGGAATTGGATCCGGCCTGGCTCCAGTTCATGCCGTCCCAGAACTGAACGTTGCCATTGCCCGCCGCGTAGAGCTGCACGCGGTTGTCGAGAAGGTCGATGTCCTGGAAGGTGGCATCGGCCGGGCCGACGTTGTTCCAGCGCTCGCCCTGCGTGTCCGAGATGAAGACCCCGGCACCTGCCGTGGCCACGTAGACCACACCGGTGTTGGAGATCACGATGTCGCGAATCGGCACGCGGTTGTCCGTCTGGAGGTACGGGGGCCAGCTGCCGCCCAGGTCATTCGAGATGTGCACGCCACCGGTTTCGGTACCGGCGTACAGGAGGTCGTTGACCGGATCGTAGACCAGGGCATTGATGGTGCCCATGTCCGTGCAGTCCGAAGGCGTGAAGGCGGCCGTAGAGCGGGCTGTCACCAGCGCGTTGTCCTGATCGTCCTCGTGCGGATCTCCGTTGTCCGGCGTCGAGTCAATGTCCTCTTCGTTGGCCGCGGTAACCTGCGCAATGTTCTCGATGGTGTTCTTGATGGCCACCGCGGCGTTGATGTCCAACACGACGGTGTCGCCGGCGTGCATCTGGCCGATGGTCCAGTAGCCGGTCAGCGCATCGTAGGTGCCCTGCGTGGTCCACGCGCCTTCGAACTCAAGGCCGTAAGGAATGATGTCGCGCACCACGACGCCGGTTGCTTTGTCTGGTCCGGCGTTGACCACGGTGATGGTGAACGTGACCGTGTCACCCAGTTTGGGGGAGGAGGTGTTCACCTCCTTGGTCAGCTCAAGGTCAATCTTCTTCGGTCCGTGATTGGCGAACCCGAAGTCGTTTCCGCGATCATGCTGGCCGTAGGAGGTAAAGGATGCGGTCTCCACGTTGTCGGTGGTCAGCGATGATCCTGCGGGGTACGTGCCGAGGTCGGATTCCAGGACGAAGTCGCCGATGGAGGACACATGGAAGGAGTAGGTGCCGTCCTGCGCCGTGACGGTTGAAGCGACGAACTTGTCACTGTAGTCCACCTTGCCGTTGCCGTTTGAGTCCCGGTACAGGTTGATGTAGACGCTGCGCTGTCCGCTTTCGCCGTAGTCCAGACGCCCGTTCTTGTTGGCGTCATGGAAGACGGTCCCGCTGATCTGGTTGGCCGAGTCGGTCAGGCAGGCGATGCCCTCGTAGTCGGTGTTTCCGCCAGCGCCCAGGGCGGCCCGCAGTGTGGTTACGCCGGTGCTCGGGTCGATGACCACGACGGCCCGGTCCGTGTCTCCGGCCACGCCGAGGAACGTGCCGTCCGCAGCGAAACCGAGGCCTTCAACATTCTCAATGTCCAGATCAGTGATATCCGTCACCGCACCGGTCGACTTGTCGATGCTGACCAGACGGCTCTTCATGCCGTCGTAGTTCAGGATGCCGTAGAGCGTACCGTCATACGTATCGATGGCGATGTCGTCGATGTCGTTCAGTTCGATGCCATCCACGGTGATGGTCTCTACCAGTACGTAGTCATCGCCGCCGAATGCGCCAGGAATGGCATTGCCCGTGGCAGGATCCACAAGGATCAGCAGATCCTGGTTGCCGGGGCGGCGAACCGAGGCGAAGAGCTTGCCCGAGAAGGGATCGAGCGCGAGGCCGTCGATGTCCCCGAAAAAGAGGTCGCCCGCCGCGCCGTCACCACTGCCGAAGCGGCCAATTTCGGTGAATGCTCCGGTGGTGAGATCCAATTCGCCGAGTCGTGCCGAGTCAGCACCGAACAGCGTACCGGTGGTGGGCCGATAGGCCACGGCCTCCAGATACGTGGTTCCGGTCGAGCCGATGATCACTTCCCCGCCATACGCCGGGAGCTTGGTCAGCACATCATTCGAGGGACCATTCAGGTCATTGTCCGCGATGATGTAGCAGAGCGCGTGGTCCTTCTTCTGGATCTTGAACCCGAAGTCGTTGTCCAGGTCCTTCTCCCCGAAGCCGTAGAAGTCCACGCGGTGCAGATCGGTGGTGGTCAGGTGGGCGTGCTCGGGGAGCGTGCTGGTATCCACCGAAACCAGGAAGTGACCCTTGGCGGAGATGACAAACAGGTATTCGCCCTGGCTATCCGTGATCTCGTAGCCCACCAGGGTGTCCGAGTAGTCAATGCGTCCGTTATTGTCCACGTCCCGGTAGAGGTTGACCGTGGCACCTGCGTAACGAACATCCGAGGCGTCAAGCACGCCGTCATAGTCTTTGTCTTCGAAAACGGCACCGCCAATCTTGTTGACGGCATCCGTCAGGCAGGCAATCGACTCGTAGTCTGATCCGCCGAAGCGGCCGAGCTGCGCACGCACCGTGGTGACGCCCGTTGCCTGGTCGATGATGACCACCTTCTTCTCTTCGTCCCCGCGCACACCGAGCAGGGTTCCATCGGCAGAGAAGCCGAGGCCCTCGATATTCTCCACGTCAAGGTCCGTCAGGTCCGAGATGGCACCGGTGGCCTTGTCGATGGTGACGAGGCGGCTCATGGTCCCGTTCTCGTTCACAATGCCGAAGAGGCGGCCGTCCTTTGGATCGATGGCGATGTCGTCGACGTCATCCAAAATGGAAGTGCCCGTGTCGAAGGTCTCGATCACCAGGTAGGTGGCACCCGCTCCGAACGCGTTGGCCACGGCCTGGCCGGTGACAGGGTTGATCTGGATGAGCAGGTCTTCCTGTTGGCGACGTACCGATGCGAACAGCTTGCCCGAGTAGGGCTCGAATGCGAGACCGTCGATGTCCCCGAATTCCTGGTAGCCAAGGGCTCCGTTGCCGCCGCCAATGGTGCCGATGGCTGAAAATGCCCCGGTAGTCAGATCCAGGCTACCGAACTTCCCTGAGTCGGCGCCAAAGAGGATGCCCGTACCCGGCTGAAACGAGATGGCTTCCACGTAGGTGGAGCCCGTCTGGCCAATGAACAGCTCCTGGCTGCCCTGCAGCTTGCTCAGGCTGTCGATGCCCTCGTTCTCGTTGTCTGCCACAACGTAGCAGACCGCGTACCCATCGAAGGCAAGCGCCTTCTGGACGGGAGCAGCGAGGACCATAAGTCCTGCCAGGAGGAATGCACGGAATGCGTATAGAGCGATTCGGCGCTGGATCATGTTCTCAGGTGGCGGGGTGCGTTGGTGTTGACCAGCGGCCCGCGCGGTAAGTGTGTACATCGTCTCCAGGTGGTTCTCCAACAACCGTGCCAGTCGCAAACAAATACACTCACATATTGTGTATCAAAAAACGTATCAAATACATACAGCAAACCCTCTTTGCGATGTCTCGCAAAGAGGGTGCTGCCACACAGATATCAGGTCAGCTTGACTCCGGGTCTAATCTCCCGCCGGTCAGTAGCAGGAATCACCCGGAAGGGCATCGCAACACGCCCTGGAGGTCGCCCAATTGGTATTCAATCCCCGTGCCATGACGTGAAAACCGGGTTTTGAGGGCCGATTTGTGTCACATGGAGACAAAAGGCGTCCGATTTGGTCTCAGATCGAAACTCATTGACAACGCAAACTCCCGGCGGGTAACTTGCCCGAACCCCTCACTGAGTCCCGTTTGCCACCGATCGCTCACACGCCAGACGCATGATTCGCGTCCTGTTTATCATCCTCGCCGTCGTATCGATGGCACTGGCCTTCGTGTTGAGCATTTCCTGGCTGTACCTGGTCTCCGCCGGAATGCTTGTTACGGCGGCGGTAATCCTCACGCTGGATACCAAGAAGAGATTGCGTCGGTCAGCGGTTGCAGGCTCAAAACCAGTTGTGGTGGAGCAAGCCGAGGAAGATCTCAAGTCATTCGGGATCATGGAAATCAGGCCCAAGAGCAAGAGCGGGATGTCCACGATGGACGCGGGAACGGAGACACCGGTTGCCGAGCAGAGCACGTCTCCCGCGGCCGACAAATCTGATGCATCGGCGGCCCCTCCTCGGACCCCGGCGACCGCCAAGGCCAAGGCGGACACAGGCGGCGGAGCCCCTGCACCAGCTGGACGAACACGGACCGAGTCACTTTCCCGTTCCACCGGCTCATCCCGCGACCGTGCCCGGATTTCGGGGGTCGGCGTTGTCCGTAAGCGCGCCCGAACCGCCAAGATCATGGTAGAAGGGGTCTCCGATGAACTCCGCGGCGAGGTGATGCTCTCCGTACTGAGGGGACTCCGGTCGGCCGTGGCCGCCACAACCGTCACCCTCCTGAAACAGGAGTCCGGCCCGCTTGGCTACACCGTGGAGGCCATGGTGTCGCAGAACTCTTTTGCCCGCAGCGGGGGACGCTTCACGGTGGCCGAGCCGTTCCTCTCGGGCGGCGCACCTCTGACGCCGAGTATCATTCGGTGCCACGGGACCAACGGATTCAATGCGCGCAGGTTGGGGTACTACCACGAGCCCATCGCCATCAACAAGCTGGCACTGGTACCGCTGAACACCGCGTCAGGTCTATACCTTCTGGCCTGCGATTCCATGTCTCCGGAGGCCTTTGAGGACGGGGATACAGCCGGCCTCCTCAGCGAATTTGCCCGGCTGGTGCAAACCCTGGTGCAAGGGGCTCCAGTGGCTGAACCGGAGGAAGCCGAGGTGGTCATTCGCCCCCGGCGGGAGATAATCGCGGAGGAGATCGTCTCGGCCCGCCAGGCAGAGAGCCCGCTCGCGCTTGCCCTCGTTCACCTGAATGGCGCCGATGACCTCGACGATATTGAGCGTGTTGCGGCTGAGGGCGTGATGGCGCACCGGCTCTCCGAATCCGCCGCGGAGGCACGCGTGGAGCGGTTTGGCGAACTCACCTATGGCGTTCTTCAGAAGACCACCGCCGACGACGCTGCCCGCTGGGCATCATCGCTGCTCCAGCACTTTCGGGACAAGCCCGGCAGCCTCTCCGGCGGACTCAGCGTCGGTGTCGCGATGCTCTCCGACCGTCATCAGGGCGCCGATGCCCTGCGCGCTGACGCCACGGCTGCACTCCGGGAGTCCTACGAGACCGGCGAGTGCATCATCCTGGAGTGAGCCGCCTTCCGCGTACCCGGGCACCGCTCTTTGTGACCATCGTCCTGGACGGGGTGGGCGCAGGATGGCAGCCGGATGCCGGCGATTACGGAGACGAAGGCGCCAATACGCTCGGCCACGTTTGTGCCAGGGAGCGACCGCGTCTGCCGAATCTTGAGAAGGCCGGGTTGGGACGAATACTCCCGCTGGAAGGGGTCGCACCGGCTGCGCATCCGGAAGCTTCCTGGGGGCGCTTGACCGAGCGCTCGGCCGGCAAGGACTCCACGACCGGTCACTGGGAGTTGGCCGGGCTTCGACTCTCGCAGCCATTCCCGACCTACCCGAACGGATTCCCCGCAGATCTACTGAACGACTTCAGGGCTGCGGCCGGCGTGAACGGCATCCTCGGCAATGAGGTGGCGTCTGGCACAGAGATCATAGCCCGACTCGGAGACGCGCACGTGGAGACCGGGCACCCTATTGTCTATACGTCTGCTGACTCCGTCTTTCAGGTGGCCGCGCACACAGACGTAGTTCCGCTGGAGCGTCTCTACGCCTGGTGCGAAGCCGCGCGGACCCAAGTGTGCGTGGGCGAACACGGCGTTGGCCGCGTCATAGCCCGTCCCTTCACCGGTGAAGCGGGTGCCTACCGGCGACTCTCCGATAAGCGAAAGGACTACGCCATGGCTCCGCCGGCAGGGACGGTCCAAAGCACGCTTCAGGGACATGGCGTGACCACCGTGTCGGTCGGGAAGGTAGCCGATCTGTTTGCCGGCGTCGGATTCCACGAGCAGATCAAGACCGGTAGAAACGCCATTGGAATCGAGAAGCTGGTGGACCGCATCCGTGCCTGGGACGGCTCACCTACTTATGTATGGGTCAACCTCATCGATTTCGATCAGGAGTTCGGCCATCGAAATGACCCTGCGGGGTTTGCCGCGTGCCTCGAGGAGTTCGACCGTGCGCTGCCGGAGATACGGGCGGCGATGCCTTCGAATGGCGGCCTGCTGATCACCGCCGACCACGGCAATGATCCCACCTACCCCGGGACAGACCACACGCGGGAGTACGTGCCGGTGCTGCTGTT
>JABDJZ010000236.1 GCA_013003255.1 Rhodothermales bacterium | reverse complement strand
ATCTGGGGCCGCACCAAGACCACGGCATCCGTGAACTGGGCCATACCGCACTGGGTGGCTCTCGATGACGAGGGAGCCGATCAACTGAGCGCCGATCTAAAGACCATCATCCAGGAGATCGTCGATCGGGGTGGATGGGCCTCCGGAAACGACATCGCCATTCTCGCTACGCTGTCCTCGGGATCGGGAACGCGCACGGCCGAAGCGTATGATGGCGAGCCCGCGGCGGCGCCCGAAATAACAATCACCTATACCACCGACACCACCCCACCATCGGCGCCGGTAATCACCCAGCCGACCACCCCCACAACGGACAACACGCCGGTGATCTCTGGGACGGCCAGCGAGGACGGGGGCACCATTACTCTCACGTCAGATCTGGACGGCGTGCTGGCACCCACCGGCACGGTGACCGGGGGGGCGTGGTCGATCACCCTGACGACACAGCTTTCGAATGGCACGCACTCGCTAACGGCCACGCATACGGACGACGCCAGCAACGTGTCCTCCGCCTCGGGCGCCAAGAACGTGGAAGTCGATGCACCGCTGGTGGTGTCCATCTCGGCGTCATCTGACGATGCGGAGGAGGTAGTGTCGGACGGCTCGATGTCTCTGACGGGAAACGTTCTCGAGCATATCGACAACTCTGGCACGTTCGAGCAGGAGTACATCGGCCTGCGCTTCCAAAACATTACGATTCCCAAGGGGGCCACCATCGATGTGGCGAACATCCAGTACACGGTGCATACCGTCGATGCGGATGTCGCAATCACGGTGACCTACACCGGCGAGGACATCGATGACGCGCCCACCTTTACGAGCACGGCCAACGACATCTCCGGGAGAACGCAGACAACTGCCTCTGTAGACTGGAGTCCGTCGCACTGGGCGGCCGTCGATGACCAGGGGGCAGCGCAGAAGACAGCTGACCTGTCCACCATCATCAATGAGATCGTCGATCGGTCGGGGTGGGTTTCCGGCAATGACATCGTGATCATCGTCAAACCCAACACCGGTTCCGGGAGAAGGCAACCGAAGTCTTACGACAACTCCGCCGCGGACGCGCCAGAGTTGAGCATTGAATACACCCCGGACACCACGGCGCCGACCGCGCCGGTGGTCACGCAACCCACGACGCCGACGGTTGACACCACGCCCACTATCTCGGGTACCGCAAGCGAAGACGGCGGCACCATCACCCTGACATCAAGCCTTGATGGTGTGCTGGCCCCCACCGCGACCGTCAGTGGAGGCACTTGGTCCATTGCCCTCACCACCGTGCTTTCGGAAGGATCGCATTCGCTGACGGCCACCCACACGGACGCCGCGGGCAACGTCTCGTCCGCCTCAGGTGGAAAGACCCTGGTGGTAGACATCCCGCCTACGCCGGTCATCGCCTCGACCGAGACAAGTCCCTCAAAGGCCGACCCCGTGCCTTTCACCGTGGACTTCGGGGAGGCCATTGATACCGGCACGTTCAGCCTGGCAGATATCACGGTCAACAGCGGCACCAAGCAGAGCCTGGTGAACACCGGCAATGACCAGAACTGGACGTTCGAGGTGGCCTCGCCCACTGACGGCACCACGCTGACGGTCAGCATTCCGGCCGATGTCCTGACCGACACTGGGGGCACCAATAACCTGGTTTCCAACACCGTCAACATCACCATTGACCGGACTGCGCCGTCCGCCCCGGTCATCACGCAGCCCTCGACGCCGACAGGGGACACCACACCTCCGATATCCGGAACGGCGAGCGAAGACGGCGGCACGATCACGCTTACCTCGGACCTCGACGGCGTGCTCACGCCCACCGCAACGGTGGCGTCAGGAGCATGGTCGCTAACGATAACCTCCGCATTGTCGGTTGGCACGCACTCCATCACGGCCACCCACACAGATGGGGCAGGGAATGTCTCCTCCGCATCCGGCGGCAAGTCCATCGAAATCCAAAACCTCACCGTCTTGACAGTGGCGGTATCGGCTTCCTCGGATGACGCCGAGCAGGCGGTGTCCGGCGGCGGAGTAGACATCACGAGCTCTGATCTCGAATTGCCCTATGAAGGTGCTGCCGAGCAGTACATCGGGATGCGCTTCCAGAATATCACTGTCCCGGTCGGAGCAACCATCACCGAAGCCACCATTCAGTTCCAGGTGGACGAGACGGCCGCCAATGATGCCGTGACGCTGACGTTCTATGGCGAGGACGTGGACGATGCCGCCACGTTCACCATAACGAGCAACGACATCTGGGGCCGCACGCGGACCACGGCATCCGTCAACTGGGCCGTTCCTCACTGGGCGGCCGTGGATGATGAGGGTGCCGACCAGAAGACCGATGACCTGGCGACCATCATACAGGAAATCGTGGACCGGAGCGGCTGGACGTCCGGGAACGACATCGTGATCGTTGCCGAGCATGCTTCCGGTACGGGGACCCGCATAGCTGAGGCCTATGACGGCGAGCCTGCGGCCGCCCCGGAAATCACTATCTCCTACACCCCGGACACGACCGCGCCGACCGCACCCGTGGTCACCCAACCCACGAGCCCGGATACGGACTCCACGCCCACCATCTCCGGAACAGCCAGCGAAGACGGCGGCACCATCACACTTACCTCAGACGTCGACGGGGTGCTCGCGCCCACCGCCACCGTATCCGGCGGCACATGGTCCGTAAATCTCACCACCGCCCTCTCCAACGCAACCCACTCCATCACGGCCACACATACCGACGCGGCCGGAAACGTCTCCAGTGCGTCAGGCGCCAAGACCTTGGTCATTGATGCGCCGTTGGTGGTCGCCGTTGCGGCGTCTGCGGACGATGCGGAAGAAACGCTGTCCTCGGGCGCGGTCCTGCTCACCGGAAATGTGCTCGAATTGCCCGAGGACGCGCCCGGTTCGCAGGATCTCAAGGGGATGCGCTTCCAGAACATCACCATTCCGTCGGGCGCGACGATCGACAGCGCCAACATCCAGTTCCACGTGCACTCCACCACGGCCGACGTGGCGGTGACGGTGACGTTCGTGGGTGAGGACATCGATGACGCGCCCACGTTCACCACCACGACCTACGACATCTCCGGCCGTACCGAAACCACGGCTTCGGTCAACTGGGCCATTCCGCACTGGGTGGCCGTGGATGACGAAGGATCAGCGCAACAGAGCCCAGACCTCGCCACGATCATTCAGGAAATCGTGGACCGGAGTGGCTGGGCATCCGGCAACGACATCGTCATCATGGTGAAGGCGAGCTCCGGGAGCGGAAAGCGCAACCCCGACAGTTGGGACTATTCCAACGCCGACGCACCGGAACTAACCATTGCCTACACGGCGGATACCACGGCGCCCACCGCCCCCGTGATCACCCAGCCCACCACGCCTGACACGGACCGAACGCCTACAATCTCCGGCACGGCCAGCGAGGACGGTGGCACCATCACGTTGACTTCTGACGTCGATGGTGTTCTGGCACCGACCGCGACGGTCAGCGGCGGGACCTGGTCTATCGCCCTCACGTCCTCGCTCTCAATCACGACCCATTCGCTGACGGCAACCCATACGGACATCGCCGGGAACGAATCCTCTGCCTCTGGTGCCAAGACCCTGAAGATTACCGAGGGCATATCCCATGATCGGCGGCTCTACATGGTCACCATTGACGACGTATCGAGCAGCGGAGCACCCGGGCTGGACAACTGGGGGGAGGACGACGTCCTCGAGTTCTCCGATGGCAGTCTGCTCCTGGAGCCCAGCGATACCGACGGCGAGCTCTCGCTGGTTCCCAGCGGCTTCGATGCCCTCTTTGACGACGGATCAGTGGCAATCTTCTCCCTGCACTACGTGAGTATTGACCTGACAGTCGGCAGCGGCGGCAACACGTTTGATCTCGAGCGTGGCGACCTGCTGTTCTCGCTGGAGGAGGACGAAACCATCGGCGCAGATTCCTTTGGGGACCAGGACGTCCATGTACTGAGGCCGACCACTGCAGGAGACTACAGCGCTGGAACGTTCTATCACCTTCTGGACGACATCACCACAGGCGACATCCACGCGATGACCCTGGTGGAGTACGACACGTACGTCGGCGACACGCTTCTCAACGCAGGCGAATTCCTGTTCACGGACGGCGCCTTGGGAACCGAAATTCGCCATTTCGCCCCCACGGGCGTAGGCATAGGCACCACCTCAGGCACCACCAGCACATTCCTGAACACCACGGGAGATTTCACGGTGGCATCAGGCTTCGATTCGCTTGAATTGATCGAGACCTCGACTACAATCGGCGGACAGACTCTGGCAGCAGGCACGATCCTCGCCAGTGTGCTTGGCAACACGGGCGCCGTGGGCAATGCCCCGTCGATCACCGTTGAGGACGAGGACATCTTCCAGTTGTCGGTCAGTACGACGTTCATGGAGAACTCCTCCTCCTCGGCGACGGCCTCGGCGCTGTTTGACGGGTCCAAGGTGAGTCTGTCGGACTCTGCCGAAGACCTCAAGGGCGTAACCATCTGGCAACCCGCTCCGCAGGCATTCCGCTCTCGAGCAACCGGCAATTGGAGCGCTGGCGCCTCATGGGAGCGCTATAACGGCACCGACTGGATAACCGCCGGAAACTTCCCCTGGAGTTCGGAAGCCGCGGCCGTCACGGTTCAGTCCGGGCATACGATCACGGTTGACTCCAGCGTAGGGGACAGCCTGACCGTCGATCAGTTGACCGTCAGTTCGGGTGGCACGGTCGTGGTGGATCAGCGCACGGTGGTCGTGGACGGCTCCGGTACCGACGTCACGGTGGCGGGCACGCTCACAATCAATGCCTCGAAGGAGTTCACTCCCACGGGGGCCTCCGCGGTGTCGGTTTCTTCCGACGGGGTGGTGTCGAATGCCGGAACCTTCAACGCAGACGGCACGAGCACGGTGACCTTCACCAGCGGCGGCACCTACACGCACAACCAGAACGGCGGCGCATTCCCGCAGGCGGCCCGGACCACCTGGAGCAGCGGATCGACCGCCCAGGTGACCGGCGTGACGACCACGGTGCCCACCGAACTTGGCGACTTGTTTCACCACTTCACCTGGAACTCGGCTTCCCAAAGCGCCAATCTGGATCTGAATGCCGCCATCACCGCGATTGCCGGGGACCTTACGATCGGATCCACGGGCGGGGGTTCGAACTATGTTTCCTGGGTCCAGAATGCGAACACCAACCTCACGGTCGGTGGCGCGCTGGTGATATCCGGTGGCACGTTCGTATACACCGACGGTAGTGGCACAGGTACGTTGTCCGCGACCGATGTCACAATCAGCGGCGCAGGCAGGCTGTCCCTGACCACGTCCACCGGAACTCCAACCCTCGACATTGACGAGGACCTCGTGGTTTCCGGCGGTGGTGTGCTGACAGAAACGGGCACTGGATCCGGGACAATCACCTTTACCGGAAGCGCCCAACAGGACGTCACCGCCGCGAGTGGGATCTCCAATTCAGTCGATATCACCGTCAACAACACGGGTGGGATACTTCTCCTGAGTGACTTCTCAGCCCCGGCTGATTTGACCGCAACATCGGGTGCAATCGACGCTGGCGGCTACGACATCTATGTCGGCGCCGACCTGACCATCACTTCTGACCTGACCAACGGCGCCGCCGTCATCTTCAACGGGGCCTCGGGCAACCAGAACGTGAGCTACGCGCCGGGTACCTGGAGCATTCCTTCTTTGGATGTCAACAAGGCAGCGGGCTCGCTGCTGCTTGGCACCAACGCTACGATCACCACGACGTCGTGCATCACATCCGGCACGCTGGATGTCAATGGCCAGACCCTGACCTTTCCAACGGGCACAACGCTCTACAACGGGGGCACTGTCACCGGCAACGTGGTCTTCGAGCGCAACTACGCCGAGGTTGGCGATGGTTGGCGGATGATTGCATCTCCGTTGGATGGCGTCAACTACTCCAGCCTGAACACCAACTTCCATACGCAGGGTGCTACCTGGGCCGATTTCAGTGACGGTACCGCCACCCTCCAGTCGGCCGACTTCGTCGCCCAGGACTGGACTGAGATCACCGGAGCCGATGCGGCCTTCGCGGACGGTGACGGCTACATCTTCTACATGTACGAGACCCTGCTCGGCAGCACCATGCTGCCGGCCACGTGGAGTGTTACCGGTACCGTGCGGACGTCAGCCAACAAGTCGCTTTCCTGGAATACGGTCTCGACCGATTCCTACAACTACGTCGGCAACCGGACAACCGGTAACATAGACTGGGACGCTGCCTACGCCGCTTCCACCAACGTGGCCTCGACGTATTCCACCTGGGACCCTGCCCTGACTACCGGAGGCGGACTCACCGGCTACAAGTATTACAACCAGGCCACTGGAACCGGTCTCGCGGGGCGATACATCGCCCCATTCACGGCCTTCATGGTCGAACCCACGGCATCGGGAGGCACGTTGGTCTACTCGACCAGTTGCGCTGCGAACCAGGGCAGCGCCAACTACTTCGGTAAGCGAAGCGGAGGCGCGGCCGACTCGACGGCGCGCGACGTGACTCCCCACATCCGGCTTATGGTCGAGGGCGAGGGCATGGCCGAACTCGAGACCTACTTCGCGTTCGACTCCGAAGCCACCAACGGTCCGGATCCCTTCGACGGCAACCGCATGCGGCCCCTGAGCCGGGACTTCGTCACCATCGCTTCCCTGGAAGGAGATCGCCAACTGGTCTTCGACGGCCGTTCCATGGATGACGGCCTGCAGGAATACACGCTGGGGGTGGCGGCCACCCAGCCTGGGCTGTACACGCTGACCTGGCCTGACTGGCACGAGATCCCGGAACACTGGATGCTGATCCTGCACGACCGATCTGACGGCCGCCGCATTGACCTGCGCCAGCAGGAGGCCCTTACCTTCAGGGTCGGTGACGACGACATCATCGGACCTTCAGGCGGAGGGCATGCGGAGACGCCGGACCTGCGCCCTCGCTTCGATCTCCAGATTGGTTTGCCGGGACGGATTGCTGAGACCCGTGGTCCGGTCCCGGATGTCCTGACACTCGCCCAGAACTACCCGAACCCGTTCAATCCGGTCACGTCCATCCGGTATGCCCTCCCCGAGGCGGCCAATGTCCGGTTGGAGGTCTTCGACGCATTGGGCCGGCGAGTGGCCAGTCTTGTCAATGGCAATCAGGAGGCCGGTTGGCATGATGTACGATGGGACGCAGGCAACCAGCCCTCTGGGCTCTACTTCTACCGCTTGACCAGCGAAGAGGCCCAGTGGGTCAAGACCATGGTCTTGCTCAGGTAGGGAGCAAGTCTACCGCGGCAGAATGTGCCGCGGACGTTGCTACGGAAGCGCAACCATCGCCAGAAATGGGCTCCAGCCGCCTGAATCGGCGGTGCGTCTTGCTGGCACAGGGTTTGTCCCTTGGGATCCGGATCGATCCGCAAGAACCAAAGACCCCCTGATCGCGACCCGACTTCTATATCGTGTCTGCACTCGCATGAGTCGCAGTGCACTGCTGGCAGGGCTCTCGCTCTTCCTTTCGCTTGTGACCAGCGCACAGGTGCCGCTGCCCCAGTCCGTGACCATGTTCGATGGAACCTGGATGAACCAGTCTGTGACTGTGTCGGTGGATACCATCAACGAATTGTCGGTGTCCGGAAACGTCACGCTGACCATCTCAACAGCTACGGCCGGGTCAGCCCCCGACGAGGATACCGATGCAGCCAGTACCTACGCCGTCACCGTAAACGGCACTGGAAAGAAGATCACGGGGAGCCTCGATGCAGACTACACCACCGGGATCACGTTGGAACTCCTCCTCGCAGCGCCCACGGGAGGAACAGCCGTTGAGAAGACGCTGAGCACCGCGGCGCAGGATCTGGTTACCGGCTTCGGCAAAGTGGCCGAGTCCGGATTGACGGTGACTTACACCGCCTCTGCGGCAGTAACTGTGGCCTCAAACGGTGCCGGGCAGGCTCGAACGGTGACCCTGACACTAGCTGACATGTAGCCATGGGTCCTGTGCTTCGTCATATCCGCCCTTCCGGCCTGGGACGCAGAGCCGCTGCCCTCGCGCTCATGTTGGCGCTGCTCGCCAGTGTCTCCGAAGCGTCAGCGCAAAGCATGGCCTTTTCTTCTGGGGGCGGGCCCCTGACCCTGACGGTATCCGCCGCCACCGCCGGCAGCGAACCCACCGATGTGACAGACGCGACGAGCGAGGTGACCTGGGACGGCGATTTCGGCGTGACGGCCAAAATCACGGTTGCCACGGTTTGCCCGACGCAGTCGTTTGGCCTCTACGTGACGCTGACCGTCACGAGTTGGGGAAGTGGTACCTCGGGAACCGAGCAGTCTGAGGTGCAGCTCACCGATGGGATGGCCGATGCCGACCTATTCCGCGACATCCCGACCACGGCGCCAGGCCGACAGGGCGTTGCCACCCTCACTTACCGAGCATCCGCGACGGCTTCCCAAGGAAATACCGCCGACAACGGAGACGATATCCACACAGTCACCTACACCATTCTCGCGCAATGAAGTACTTCGGAACGTGTGCCGCACTGGCCATCAGTCTCCTGCTGCTGACTCCACCTGCAACGGCACAGGTTTCGGTCAGGTCTGACCTGTCTGACGATCGGGAGGTTACCCCCGGCTCCACCTACGAGGGGGTGATCCAGGTTGCCAACGACACGGATGAAATCCAGGAAGCCAAGATCTACCAGACTGACTACCGCTTCTACTCGGATGGATCAAACATATACGGGGATCCCGGTCAGGACGAGCGGTCCAACGCCAACTGGATGCGCGTCTCTGCCCCCACCATTACGCTGCCGCCCCACTCCACGGGGACGATAACCTACAGCGTGACCGTGCCTGAAATGCTCGGAGGCACTCCACTCGAGGGATCCTACTGGAGCATGATCATGGTGGAAGCGGTGCCCAAGGAGTCTCCGGAATCGACTATCAATCCGGAGACCGGTGAGCCCGAGTACGCCCTGCTACAGATCATGCGGTACGGTGTGCAGGTGGCGACACACATTTCAGGCACAGGCAAGAGCGAAATCGCCTTGCCGGAAAGTGGTTTGGAGCGTCTGGACGGTGGGGTTGTTGCCCTCCGGGTCATCATCGAGAACGGTGGATCCAGGATGATCCGACCGGAGATCTGGGTCGAGCTCTATGGAGAAGACGGCTCCGCGGTAGGTCGGCGGGATGGCGTTCAAAGCCGCATCTACCCGGGGACCTCGATCAACCAACAGATTCGACTTGGAGAACTGGAGCCGGGAAAATACCGGGCTCTCGTGATCCTGGATGGCGGGGGCGATGAGGTCTATGGCGCTGAGTACACGCTGGCTCTCGACTAGTCGGGGGTCCCGAGAAACGCTTGACCCTCCGACGTCTGATATCGCTGAGTTTGCTTCTGGCCGGCCTCCTGGCTGTGCCGAAGCCGGGGGTCACGCAGACCGTTGGTATCGACGTCGAATTCGTGGCAGGGGGAGAACTCACCCTTGCAGCACCGGGGGAAGTGATTACGGTGGCGTACCGGGTGACTGCCGGCGGGCCCTGGCCCAGAACCCTTGTTGCTGAGGCCATGCTGCCAGATTCCTGGCGTCTGGTAAACCAACTCGAACCGATCGAGGTCACCAATGGTGAGCCTGTTATCGGATTCATGACGTTCCGCGTGGGGAGAGCGTCAGACTCAGGCCTCCAGGAGATTCGAGTTCGTTTCACTGACCAGGATCGTCAGTCACAATCCGGCATCGGCGCAGTCTCGATATCCGTTGGCAGCGTGAGCGGCATCACGCTCGCATTCCCCTCACCAAGGGAATACGCCCGCGCCGGCGAGCGACTCGAAATCCCTTTCAGGATAACCAACAGAGGAAATCGCCTTGACCAGGTGATTCTGGACGTGACCGGTCCACCAGAGGCTGATCTGCGATTGGATTCGTCCCAGGTGCGCCTCGGACCTCTGGAGTCGAGGACGGTCACCCTGCTCCTGGACACTGATCCGCGCCTGTCGCTGGAAACCGTCTATGAGATATACCTCCACGCCCGGTCGACCACGGATCCGAGTTCATTTGAGTCAAGAACTACCCGTATCCACGTGATTCCCGGGTTCGGAGAACTGAACCGAAGGGCGGAGACGCGTCCGCTGAACGTCTCCATTCAGTCCGTCGGGAATGAGGACGGTGGATCCGGGCAAATTGGTGCCCGCACCAACCTTGATCTGCTCGGCGGGCGAGTGGACATGGAGATGCTGGTCACAAACCGGGACCGGACACCCATGTTTGGGTCTCGTGAGACCTACAGATTCGGCTATACGTCCAACTTCCTCGGGATTCGAGTGGGAGACCAGACCCAGCAGCAGTCTCCTCTTACAACCTACGGAGACTACGGGGCCGGTCTGGGCATCGAGATAAAGGGAAAGTCTTGGTTCATGAGCGGTTTTGGGCAGCGCTCTCGCTACCGCTTCCCGCGGGAAGGCCTTTCAGGCTGGTCGTTGGGGTACAAGCGGAACGACAAAACGCGATTCAGTCTCAACGGCGTTCGACGAGGCGGCGGCTATGGGGGCTCCGCAATCACCGCGAGAACGGAACTGCGTCCCTTTGGGGATGAACAGAATCTCGACCTGGAATGTGGACTGGATAGTGGTCAGGGTCTGGATCAGCCTTCGTGTTCGGCCGCCCTGAGGCTGAGCCGGTGGGATGCGACCTATACGGGACGATTCTCCAGCCTCTCGGAAACCCATCCAGGGTACCAGCGCGGAAGTACGGAGATGAACAGCAAGCTCGCGTACAGTCCACTCCGGGGATTGAAACTCGAAGCGTCGTGGCGGCGCCAGGAAACCGGAATTCTGAACTCGATTCGCAAGACAGACCACCAGCAGATCGGCTCGTCCTACAACACCCAACTCGGCAGATTCCGGGCATCCAGCCGGCTTCATCTTGCCTTCCGGCAGTGGGACTACTTTGCGAGCATGGTCTCCATCGACAGACTCGAGCGTTCCCTTCGCTTCCAACAGGGTCTGAACACGAATCGTCTCAGTTTGAACGGGACGGTGGACTTCGGCCGGAGCATCAGTGAAGCCCGCGGATATGACGGCGGTGGGCGGAGATTCCAGCTCAGCGCCCGGTATGCCCCATCGCGATCGGTCTCGTTGTCCATAGTAGGGGAGCAGGCCAGCGGGTATTTGAACGGGTCCACCCGACCCGCGGATCGCACCATGCTCAACGTGCGAGGCCGGGCGCGTGTAGGGGAGCGATCTGATCTCTCGGTCTCGTACTACCAGAACGTGATTTCCAACCTCGGGACGGGTTCACTCCGCTACACAACGGGGAGGGCGTCCTTCAGGCATCGACTCAAAGGTGGGCACGAGATCCTGATGCAGGCCCAGGTCAGCGCTGTGCCCAACTCTGATCCGGGTTACGCGGCAGACTATCAGTTGTCCTACGCCTTCCCGCTGAACGTCCCGGTAGGCAAGCCGTCCTCCCAGCGGATTCTGGTGGGGAGAGTATTCGATGCTGATACAGGAAGGGGGATGGAGGACGTCCTGGTGACCATGGGCGCTTCCGTGGCCCTGACCGACTCCGAGGGGTGGTTTGAGGTTCTCCGCCCGGACGACTATCTGGCCTTCCTCAGTTTGGACCCCAGCACGATTGGATACGAGTCCGTGTCGATGGTTTCGATGCCCCTGGGGATCAATCCGGACCACGAAATGCCAGACATTCTGGAGCTGCCCATCGCAAGGGCCGCCTTCCTTCGAGGGCAGGTTTCGGTGTTTGGGTCGAGCACCGGAAGCGTGCTGCTCGGGGACACGGGCCCCATGGTGGAGATTGCCGGTTTGGGCAACGTCGTTCTGGGACTGAAATCGAGCGCCAATGAGTACCGTGCCCGCACGGGAGCGAGCGGTCACTATGAGTTCCGGCACGTGGCGCCCGGCGATTATGAGCTTCGGGTGATCACCCATCCAAGGATGGAAGACTACAGGTTCGAAACGGACTCGCTTGCAATCAGTCTGGCCGGCGGCGAGACGGTCGAGGCAGAGTTGAAGGTCCTGCCCAGGCGCCCTCGCATTCGGATCATTGCCAAGCCTGGTGGTCCCGTGGCACTCCCCACGCTCACGACCCCGGCTCCGTCAGCCGACACACCTCGAGGAACCCGAACTGCCGAAGATTCGCAGGTACAGCAATCGGAGGTGGTCGCCAACGCCCGGGAATGGTCGGATGACCCTGCGTTTTCCCATTCAGTCGCACTTCCGGTGTCCTCGCGTCAACGCGCACGCCAGTTTGCCGAGAAGCTTTCTGATATGGGCTACGTGGTGCGTATAGGTGAACACGTGCTACCGGATGCTGACACGGCTCTGGCCTTTGACGGTGAGGGCATCGCGAACCTGTTGAAAAGGAACGGACTCTCCGCAAGTACGGACAACGTTGCTCGGTTCAGAGAACTCAACCCGGAGGTTCTCTCGGCCAGTCAGGGGTTGCCTGGCGCTCTGCGATACCGCCTTCCTGATACCAACCGCCTGAAGCTCGACGCGGTGGTTCACGTTGGGCAGTTCCGCAACACTTCCAGTGCAGAGGCCGCTCTGCGCGACATCGCACCGCTGACCACGTGGCGCGCTCACATCGTTACACTGAAATAGTTCTGTCGAAGGGCTTAAGATTTTCCTCGCGCTGACCGATAAGGCATGTGTAGCGCGTCAGGCGCCCCTCCCATTAACAGTCCTGTACAGTACAGTGAAAGCGTTTAAAACCCTCCTTTTCGTAGTCCTCGTGGCGGCCGCCTCCATCGGGACCGCCTCAGCACAGAGCGACACGCAGGTTGTCACCATTGTGGTGGCAGACATCAATGAAATTGCGGTTTCCTCGGGAACGCTGACCCTGACCATTAACACGGCCACGGCGGGTAGCAACCCTACCGCCGACACAGACGCGACCACCACGTACGATATCACGACAAACGGTACGTCGAAGAAGATCACCGCGGCGCTGGGCACTGCGTATGCGACAGGTATTTCGCTGGCCCTGACGCTGGGCGCTCCCACCGGTGCTACGTCAGCCGGCGCAAAGACGCTGACCACCACCGCGCAGGACATGGTTACCGGCATCACGAAACTCGCCGAGACCGGAGTCAGCATTTCCTACACGGCCTCAGCCACGGCAGCAGCGGTCTCCAACGGAGCGGGTGAAGCCCAAACCGTGACCCTGACGGTAACTAGCTGATACCAGCCACACAGCACTGTTTACGCAAGTCTCAC
>JABDJZ010000170.1 GCA_013003255.1 Rhodothermales bacterium | reverse complement strand
GGGGTGGGCGGGTGGTCCCGGCCGCACCCGGCCAGGAGTCCGGTGATGAGGACGGCAGAGGCCAATAGCCGCGTCATAGCAGGCTCTTGACGGCTCCTCCGTCAACGGTCAGCGCCACGCCGGTGATGTAGCCGGCGGGACGCCCGGCCAGGAAAGCGACAGTGGCGCCGAATTCCTCCTCGGTTCCGATCCGCTTCAGGGCCGAATCCCTGGCCCAGCCTGCCTCAATATCGGCTACCGACTCGCCGGTCCGCTCCGAGAGCGACTCCGAGAGGTGGCTCAATCGTGCGGTCCGGGTGTATCCGGGCAAGACGGTATTGACGGTGATTCCGAGTGGACCTACTTCCTCGGAGAGACTCTTCGCGAAGCCCTGGACACCCGCCCTGGAGACATTCGAGAGATAGAGTCGAGGGATCGGCTGCTTGGCACTCAGGGAAGAGATCATGATGATCCGGCCCCAACCGTCGCGCTCCGCGGTAGCCCGGAGGTGATCCATGGCGTGACGGCTGAGGTTGATGGTGCTCAACAGGTTCAGTCGGAGTGCATCCTCCCACTGGGCGGCATCGAAGTCGTCAATCTGGCCGGTCGGCGGCCCCCCTGAATTGGTGATCAGGATGTGCAGTCCACCGAATGCGTCCACGGTCTGCTGCATGGCCGAGGCGATCTGATTCTCATCCGTGACATCACAAGCCACGGCGAGGACCTCTGCGCCGGGTCGGGTGGCCCTCAGGTCCGCGGCTGCAGCCTCGATCCGGCCTGCGTCTCGCGAGCATATCGCCACGCGTGCACCCTCATCCAAAAGGGCCGCAGCACAGGCTTTCCCCAGGCCACTGCTTGCGCCCGCAACGAATGCCACACTGCTCTCAAGTCCCAGATTCATCTTCTTAAATCGAAATTCGTTCAGGTAATGGACCAACCGCTTCAAGGTACGGTAGTCCAATTGTCACCCCGCAGGCACATGCGAAGAAAGAAAGTCACCGTCCCCCGCGAGCGTATCAAGACGCCACTCGCCCCTGCGGCGATTGGACCGTACTGCCAGGCGATGATGGTGGGCAATACGCTGTACTGCTCCGGGCAGATTGCCATCAACCCGAAGACGGGTCAGCTGAGCACGGACGGGGCGGAGATTCAGGCTGAAGTTGTGCTCGACAATCTGGGGGCGGTCCTCCGAGCGGCCGGTCTCAGCTACCACCACGTGGTGCAGTGCACGGTCTACCTGGCGGACATCAATGACTACGCCCAGGTGAACGAGGTGTACTCGCGGTACTTCTCGGACGATGCGCCGACCCGAGAGACCGTGCAGGTGGGAGCCCTACCACGCGGAGCCCGGGTCGAAATTTCCTGCGTCGCAGTCCGGTAGGTATCCCCACCCGGGAGCGCGGGCCGGGATCCGGTCACACCGGCGTTTACCAGACCGATGAGGGTCCTCCTCAGACCCCGGCCAGTTCAAGTCGGATTTCGAGTACCAGGCCAATCTCGTACGATTCTCCGGCCTGAAGTGCCGCTGCGTCAATCTGCAGAATGGGCTCAAAGGCGGAGTCATCCATAAAGCCGGCCACGTCACGTCCGGGCAGTGGATCCAGTGCCACTTCTCGGGTTTCTCCAAACGCGCTTTGCTGGGCCACTTCGGTGACCGAGTTACCGGGGGCCTGGAGCTTCAGGATGGCCTCGTCAAGGAAATCGAGGCGCTCGGAGATGGGGAAGAGCATGACCAGCCTGCCGGAGGCCACCGTCGCAGAGATGATGTCATCCCGGGAGAACCCGCGATCGGCCAGAAACTCCGTGACGTCAAGCTCGCAATCGCAGGAAACGTCCGTCAGCCTCCCGGTTTGGACGTCGGCGGACTCGAATACGAATCGGACCGGGTCCCCATCCAGATCTGTAGAGAGCTCCGCTGTGAGGAACACGGAATCAGCTCCTCCCACCGCCGAGTCGCAGGCGGTCAAACCAAGCAGCAGGAGCAGGAAGACTGGGGCAGGGATCCGATTCAACATGACGCGCTGTGGGAAAACTTTCGTCCCTTACGTCCCGGACGTCGACCGGATTCAGGTCAATCGGAGGCCCTGAGGGAAAGGCTGGCGTCGTACGCGTTCTTGTAGTCCCGGACCGCGCGAAAAATGGCCGAGGCCATGAAGTCCGCGCCCCGCGAGGATCGCAGGAAACGGGCCTCGGCGGCGTTTGTGATGAAGCCGACTTCCACCAGGACGGCCGGCATGGCAGCGGCCCACAACACCTGTAGGTTGCCCTCCTTTACACCGCGGGATTTACGGTTGACCCGGTCGGAGAACTGGTGTTCAATGCGTGTGGCTACGTCTTGACTCTGACGGAGGAAGGCGGCCTGGGCCATTTGATACCGGACCAGTGCAGCCTGGTCGAATTCCGCGTAGTGGGACTGATCAGACTCCATCTGGATGACTGAATTCTCGCGCTCGATCACGGACTTCGCCGAGTTCTCCTTGTTCAGGCCCAGAAAGAACGTCTCTGTCCCGTGCGCATTGCGGTTACCCGCCGCATTGGCATGGATGGAGATAAAGAGGTCTCCCTGCCTCCGATTGGCTATCCGTCCACGCTCACGAAGCTCAATGAAACGGTCGTCCTGGCGGGTATAGATGACCTCCAGTCCAAGCAGGTCCTCCAGATAGTGGCCCAGCTTAAGGGCAATGGGCAGGACGATGTCCTTCTCGCGTGTTCCGCCGCTCCGGGCACCGGGATCTTTGCCGCCGTGACCGGCATCGATGACCACCCGGTCAAAGCGCCACCGTGATGCGGCTTCTGCCACTGCTTCCTCGACGGTGGAGGTCTCCACGGAGGGACCGGGAGTGCTGGCAGGGATAATCGTGGTTGCTGCGTTCGAGCCAAGCGGGGCGGGCGAAGGAGCAGCAGCTGGGGTCTCCCGGGGCGACAGCGTGACCAGAAGATCCTCGGAGTCCGCGTCACGAAACACGTCACCGACAACCTCACCCTCCACGAGAAAGCTTACCAGGACGTGTCCGCGGTCGGCCGCGAGCCTGTAATCACGAACCGGTAGTTCCGGCCGGTCCCGGCGGATGTCTTCGGCGGGCTCAACGTTGTAGAGCGTGAGTTCCAGGGTTTCGTCCTCGGTCCAGCGTACGTCCGAAAAGCTCGCGACGTGACCGGAAACCTGAAGTCGGACAAGTCGGGTTGAGCCGGTCCCCAGGCTGGAGAAGGAAACGGCCTCCAGATGGGTGGCTACAGTCTCAGGACTGAGCCCGGCAGCTGCTGAGGGCATGGTGAGCCCCAGGCAAACGCAAAGTCCCAGAATGGAGGAAGCAATCTTCATGGCAGTCGGCTTCGAATCAAAATGAGTGCCCATCTCTTCCATTCTGGAGGTATCGACGCTGGAGGGCCGGGATCAAGTGCTCCTTGCCGCTGCGGCGCCTGAAATGCAGAAAAGCGATCCCCGGCTGCTCAGCCCGGAATCGCTTTTCGGCGTACCAAAAGGCAAGGGTTTCCGAAGGTACGGGACAGCGCTACCAGTCGAGTACGTCGCGCTTGCCAAGCAACTCGCTCTTCCGCCGGGCGATGATCTCCTCCCGTGCCTGGGCCCGTTCATCGAGCCTGCTTCTGAGCTCCCGCAGACGCTCCTCCAACTGCTCGGCCTCCGAGCGCTGGTTTTCCAATTTGGCATCGAACGCTTCTTCGAGAAGCTCATCCAGTGCACGCTCGAGTTCTTCCCGCTCCTGGCCCTCGGCCATTCTGAGCTTGCGTGCGGCCTGATTCAGGCGCCGCTCAAGGGCCATGACCTCCGAGTTGAACCGGAGTGCTCCCGGCTGCCCTTCCGGAAAGAGCCGGTTGCTGTACTCCTCGAAGAGCTTCGGAGCCGGGCCGTCGTCGCTGAAGAAGAACGCGCGCGGGCTGTCGTCGTCGAATTCGAACTCGAAGTCATTTAAGGGCATGTCCCCGTGGACTTTGGCCATTATGTCCTTGAGCCGCTCACCGGTGGGTCCGGTCACGCTGAACCGGCCGTCGCCCAACTCGATGAAGCCCTTGCCGAACCCGCGGACGGTATCGTCATCGCCAACCCATACGGATCGGCCATCTTCCGAGAAGTGCACGGTCACAGTCTCGCCGTCCTCCGTCTCAATCACGACGCGATTCTCTCCATCGTATTCAACTTCTTCCCCGTTCACGAGGACCTTTCCATCTTTGATCTCTACCCGGACCCCCTTTGAGTCCTGAGCCGACGAGGTCTGCAGGGTGGCGACTCCAAGGCCGGCCACCAGAAGTGCAGTAAGCAGTCGTTTCATTTGCTTTCTTTGGTTTCGTTATCGATTCGGAGTCGGCGGGGTCAGTTGGAGCCCCGCAGCAACTCCTCGATGCGGCTTTCGATGAGTTGAGCCTTCCGCTTTTCGCGTGCATCCATCAGGCTTCGGAGTTCGCGCAGCCTGTCATCCAGCTGCTCGATCTCCGCCCGGCGGTTTTCCTGTTTCAGCTCAAAAATCTCCCCGAGGCGTTCAGCCAACTGGTCACGAAGTGCCTGCCGGCGATCGGGATCCGATGTGGACACGATTTGGGAGGCCAGACGCCTGGTCTCCATCTCCATCAGGTGCTCTTTGACGATTCCGTCGTAGAGTCCCTCATTGCGTCCCTGGAGGTCCTCGAGGTAGCTCTGGAGTTCGATGCGGGGAAATGCCTTGACCATTTCCGCCGTCTCGGCGGACTCCTGATACATCCGCTCTGCCAGTCCCACCGAACGGGTCCGGTCAAACTCCGTGTGGAGATCCTGCATGGCGGCCAGTTGGCCGTCGAGAATCTCATAGTAGACGCGGACGGGGCTGGTGGCGTCGTCGGCTTTCCGATTGCCGAAGAACTCGAACCCGTTCGCCGGAGCTGCCCGGAACTGGAGCCGGGCGCCGCGCGGCGATTGCTTTCCGACAAAGACCACGAAGTCATCGTCCTGCGGTTCGGCGGCCACCAGGCGGCCGTCCTCGACAAAGAAGGACTGCTCGCCCAGTCGGAAATGGGTCCCGCCCGAAAAGCTCAGACTTGCAGACAAGCCTTCGAGGTCAAGGTCCTGAGGCAGCGTGTCGGCGGGCTGCAGCGTGCCATCCACGAATATCTGGCCATCCTCGATCCGGACGGTGTGAGATTGTGCCGTGGCCGTGGTGGTGACCCCGAGCGCCATCACCAGGGCAAGGGCTAAAGCAAATAGTCGATTCATGATGAGGTACCGATTATCGTCGCGACCCGGCCGGAGTGACTCCGTTGGCCGAACCGGTTGGGAGCATTTCCAGAGGCACAGCGGGTTCATCCCACTGATCGATCCCCGCGGCCTGAAGGGCCTGAATTCTTCGTGACAGTCGCCGCACGTCATCGCCCGCATCCCATCCAGGTACGGTGCCGGAGGCACGCGTCCCGATCGGGGTGGCAGCAGGAGGCAGTCGTTCCAGCAGCACCTCGGCTGGCATCTCAGTAGGGGCGTCCGCGGTGGCCACAGAATCCGAGGTGCCGGACGGCAGCAGATTCCAGGGCTGTACCATGATGGTGAGCGCCAGCACAGCGGCGAAGGCCAGCCCGGCGGTGACGGACCGACGGCGGGTCCGAAACAGCCGAAGCGGGGCGCGGTCCCGCCGCGCAGCAGGTGCGGTTGGGAGGCCGGATGCCTCTCTGACAATGGCGTTGATCACGTGTGCCGGCGGCCGCTCGCGCTGGCGATGATCCAGAGCGAACTTCGCCCGGCTCAGCGCCTGGTACTCGGCAGCGAGATCGGTGTCTTCAAGCAACTCACGCAGCGGCCGGGTGTCTTCCGACGGCTCATCGTAGAGATGCTCAATCAGTTGTAGCTCTTTGTCCATGGGGAACGGGTTCGGGTGCTAGTTGCGAAGTCCTGCCGCATCCGCGGGGAGCATTTTCTTGAGGTTGAGCAGTGCGTATCGCATGCGACCCAGTGCGGTGTTGATCGAGACATCGGTCAGGGCAGCAATCTCCCGGAACGTCAGTTCAGCCTCGTGACGGAGCAGCAGAACTTCCTTCTGCTCATCCGGCAGCTTGTCGATGGCCTCTTTGAGCCAGGCTTTTCGTTCATCCTGATGGATTTCCTGATCAACGAGTGGAGCGTCATCCTGTAATTGGTCCCAGTAGTTCGCTCCGTTGGGGTCCGAGTTGGCATCGACATCCTGCCAGCGCTTGCGCGTTCGCAGGTAGTCGAGTGCGGCGTTCCGAGCGATCCGAAGCACCCAGCCGAGAAAGCGACCCTGCTGGGTGTAGGATGCCCGTTTGCCCTGAAGTGCCTTCAGCACCCGAAGGAACGTCTCCTGGAAGAGGTCGTCGGCCGTGGCCGGATCCTTCACCATTCCCAGCAGAAAACCGTAGACACGTTCCTGGTGCCGTTCCACCAACGTGCGGATCGCGCGCTCGTCGCCACGTTGCGCATATGCGACAACGAGCTCTTCGTCAGTTGGAGAGGACAGAACCTGAACTGCCAAGGTTCGGCTGGAGAATTTGTTGGATCGGTTTCCGAGATCATACGATCGCCGGCGACTTCCGCACATACAACGAAGCCGCGTGCAGATTATTGCACGCGGCTTCGAAGACTTGAACTTGGAGGCGGGGCAGGCCCGGCGGGAATCAGTTCGGCGCCGACACCTTGAGTGTCGTGCCCGGATAGATGCGATCCGACTTCAGATCATTCCATGTCCGCAGCTGGGAGAGGCTGATCCCGTACTTGGAGGCGATTCCGGTGAGGTTGTCTCCACGCTGCACCCGATGTGTCTGGGCCGTGGCGCGTGATCGTTCCGGACCTGAAGCGCCCTGGGCCCGTCCTGTCCAGCCTTCGGGGACATATATCACCAGCCGCTGGCCGGTGCGGATGCGGGAGCCTGAAATCGAGTTCCACGCGCGGACCCGGCTGAGTCCAACGCCGTGGGCCTCGGCGATTTCGGAGAGCGTATCGCCTCGTCGTACCGTGTAATTAACGCGAGTGCCCTGAGGCTGACTTGGTGCAGCGGAAGCAGCGATAGCCTGGGTTGGCTGACTGCGCTGCATGTCGGGGATGGCTGTTCTGTTGCGGAACTCAATGGCGTCCGTCGAGAGAATGGGGCGCCGGGTCATGGCCTCGTAGGCTACTGACATGGGCTCAGCCTCGGTCACCACTTCGACGACAGGCATGCCGTAGTCAGACGCTGGGACAACCAGACGCTGGCCGGGCTTGATGAGGGACCCGCGGAGGTTGTTGTCGGACCGGAGTCGAGACACCGAGACGCCGTAGGTCGAGGCGATCTCCGAAAGTGTATCGCCGCGACGGACAATGTGCTCGCCGGGTGGGCGGAGTGCCTGGGGTGGCAATTCGGCATACGATGCCATGAAGCGCTCGCTGGTGCCGATCGGCAGTCGGAGGGGATAGGGTTTGGCCGACGGCGGCAGGTAGCCACGACGCAGGGCCGGGTTCAGCGAGGTAACCACCTCCGTGGACGTCCCGGCCATCCGGGCTACATCACGTAGCGCCAGGCTGCCACGGATGGCCACCAGTTCGTAGGCGAAGGGCGTGCCGATGGAGTCGGACCGGAGCCCGTAGGCTTCCGGGTTCGACAGCATGATGGACGTGGCGATGTACTGCGGAATGTATCCGCGGGTCTCGCGGGGCAGGTAGGGGTACATGTCCCAGAAGGTGGGATCCTCGATGCCCTTGGCCCGCGCAGCGCGCTTGGCCCGGTTGATGCAGCGCGGGCTGCAGTTGTAACCGGCCATTGCAATGTGCCAGTCTCCCTCGCGTTTGTACAGGTCCCTCAAGTGACGTGCGGCGGCGCGGGTGGCCTTCTCCGGATCCATGCGTTCATCCACCCAACCGTCGACCACCAGGTCGTAGGCGCGTCCGGTCGCCGCGATGAACTGCCACATCCCCACGGCCGCAGCTCGACTCCGGACAGACGGGCGAAGCCCGCTCTCGATCATGGCGAGATACTTGAGTTCGTCGGGGACACCTTCCTCGGCGAAGACCTTCTCGATCACGGGAAACCAGGTGCCGGCGCGCTCATGCCAGGCCTTCAGCGTCTTGGGCCGCTTCTCGAGAAGCACCTGCATGGCTGTTGTGACCGCCTTGTTCACCGTCATCTCGACGCTGGTCGGCGCCACCGACATCGGCTCCGGTAGGCGCGCAGCGTCCGAGTCGGGAGACTCCGTGGGATTCTCAAGGTCATTCAGGGCCGCGAAAGTCTGCTCCCTAACCGCGAAGACCTCGTCTGCGCTGGCCAGTCCGCCGGGTCCAAAGAACCGATCATGCTCGGTCAGAATAGTCTGGTAGAGCTCCGCGAACCGCTCATCGCCCAGATACTCGGGCATCTCCAGGAGCGGCTGCAGGTCATGGACGATAGCCGCGAGCCGGGATTCTGCCAGGATGTAGTCTTCGTTGGCCTGTGCCTCAAGGACCGCGGCGTGGCGGCGGTACAGGTCGGCAACGGTTGGCAGTGGCGCCTGTCCAAGCGCGCCGCCCGAAACGAGGGTGGCTGGAACCCGGAGCGGGGGCGCCGGCAATTGCTCGGCGGGTTTTACGTCCAGTCCGCTCAGTGCCTGGGCGGACACGGAGGCCGGAGGGGCCACGACGAAAACAAGAAGGGCAGAGAAGGCCAGCGCCAGGCCAAGCCCGCGAACTGGAAGTCTGGATGATCCTGTCACGAGTCTGGGGGTTACCTTAAGGTATAGGTTGAGGCGGGAGGGCTATCTCAAAATAAGTGATGGAGTTGGGATAACAAAAGCGTCCCCGGATTTCCAGTCAGGAGCCTTCAAGTATCGAGTTAAGGCCTCCGCATCACCTAGAGCGGAATATTGCCGTGCTTCCGCTTTGGATTGTTGACCACCTTGTTCTGCAGCATTTCCAGCCCCGCGATCAGTCGCGAGCGGGTGTCGGACGGAGCGATCACGTCATCGATGTACCCGTGTTCGGCCGCTACGTAGGGGTTGGCCAGTTTGTCCCGGTACTCTTCAATGAACGCCTCACTGGCGGCCTCAGGATCTTCGGCCTCCTTGAGTTGGCGTCGGTAAATGATCTCCACCGCTCCCTTCGGGCCCATCACGGCGATCTCGGCGGTTGGCCACGCGAAGTTCAGGTCGCCCCGGATGTGTTTCGAGTTCATCACGTCATAGGCGCCCCCGTAGGCCTTGCGGGTGATGACCGTGACCTTCGGTACGGTGGCCTCGCAGAAGGCATAGAGGAGCTTCGCACCATGCCGAATGATCCCGCGCCATTCCTGGTCGGTTCCGGGGAGGAAGCCCGGGACGTCTTCGAACACCACGAGCGGAATGTTGAACGCGTCACAGAATCGCACGAACCGGGCCCCTTTGACGGAAGCGTCGATGTCCAGAACGCCGGCGAGATTGGCGGGGTTGTTGGCGACAATGCCGACGGAGCGTCCACCCAGATGTGCGAAGCCCACCACAATGTTGCCGGCAAAGTCAGGGTGGATCTCCAGAAACTGCCCATCGTCGACGATAGCCTTGATCACGTCGGTGATCAGGTAGGGCTTGTTCGGGTTGTCCGGGACCATGGTGTTCAGGGCCTCGTCCTTTCGGTCCGAGGGGTCACTGGTCTCCCGCGTCGGCGGCGGGTCCTCACAATTCTGCGGGATGTAGGCGAACAGGTCTCGAATGCGGGCCAGGCAATCGGCATCATTCTCACAGGCCAGGTGCGCCACGCCACTCTTGATGGCGTGTGCCGTCGTGCCACCCAGTTCCTCGAACGTGACGTCCTCCTGAGTGACCGTCTTTACCACGTTCGGTCCCGTGATGAACATGTAACTGGTGTCCTTGACCATGAACACGAAGTCCGTGATGGCCGGACTGTACACGGCGCCACCTGCGCAGGGCCCCATGACGGCCGAGATCTGCGGGACCACGCCGGAAGCCAACGTGTTGCGGAGGAAGATGTCCGCGTATCCCCCGAGAGAGACCACGCCCTCCTGAATGCGCGCGCCACCGGAATCGTTGAGGCCGATAACGGGAGCACCATTCTCCATGGCCAGGTCCATGACCTTGCAGATCTTCTGGGCGTGAGACTGGCCGAGCGAACCTCCAAAGACCGTGAAGTCCTGGCTGAAGACATAGACCAGGCGGCCGTGGATTTTTCCGAATCCCGTGATCACACCGTCGCCGTAGGGACGGTTCTTCTCCATGCCGAAGTCGCGCGACTGGTGCCTGACAAAGGTGCCGAGTTCCTGGAAGGACCCCTTGTCCAGCAAGAGGTCGATGCGCTCGCGGGCTGTCAGCTTGCCCTTGTCGTGTTGCTTCTTGATCCGTGCCTCACCACCACCGAGGTGGGCCTGCGCTCTACGTTCCTCGAGGTCCGCGTGTTTGTCGAGTTCTGCCATGGGAATCCGTCAGTTTGGAGACGGAAGGTACACGGCTTGGAAACTCGGTAAAGGACGGCGAACAGTCTTTACCGGGAATCGGCGAAAGGGGCTTTGGCGGTGGTCGCGGAGTTGCCTGGAGGCGGCGCGGGCGAGGCTTTTCGGACCGCTTTAGCGCTTCTTGAACTGGGCTTCGACAGCGTTGGTGAAGTCGATGGCCGCCTCGTCATAAATGTTGACGCGATTGGTCCGGAAAACATCGACTGCCACAATGCTGCTGGCTTCCCGCCAGTCCTTGGCCTTGAGCACGCGTGCGAGCGCGTCGAAGTAGGCCTCTGCCGATCCACCGAACAGTTTGTCGATGAACGTGTCCCGTTGCCACGCCGCAGGACCCAGGACCGCGAACTCAAGCGAGGCGGAGTCCAATTCGGTTTCGGGCGTTGGCCCGGGCGTCGGGTGAAGCTGGACCTTGCGTGGTCCCTCTTCGGGAACTGGAATAGGCGTCAGTCCGGCCGGGGAGGCACCGTCCTGGAACTGTTTCCACAGGGGCTGCTCTTCCTCTTCGTCCTCAGGTTCGGGAGGCCTCGGTGACGGGGCCTCAGCGCGGAACCGGGCCCAGAGCGGTTCGGGCTCCTGGTCGTCGTCGGAAGTGCGGTCGTCAGCGGACTCGTGGTCGTCAGCGGAAGTGTGGTCGTCAGCGGGCTCGTGGTCGTCGTCGGACTCGTGGTCGTCAGCGGGCTCGGAAATGGAAGGCTCCGGCGCGGTCTCCTCCGCGGCCTCTTCCGAAGCGGGAGGGGGCGAGGTCATTGGGGCGCGAACGACGGAAAGCGGCGGAGGAGGCGCGCGTTCGGGCTCGGGTTCGGGTTCGGGCTCAGGCTCAGGCTCTGGCTCGGGCTGAGGC
>JABDJZ010000017.1 GCA_013003255.1 Rhodothermales bacterium | reverse complement strand
GGGGAGTTCCCGCGGTCCTTCGGGAAGAGACTCCGTGCGGAAGCCCGTTCGCAGGAAGCAGCGCGGCAAGCTGCCTTGGGCCCGCTAACAGAATCCCGTCTGATTGCAGGCCGCAAAGGCCAGGTGTTTCGAAACCCGCGATGGCTGGACAATGGAACGCTGATCGCCTACATGACGGCCTACGACCGGCGTCGCGGGCTCTTCCGGATCGATGTGCAGGACGGATCCCCGGATGCCGTGGCCTTCGAGGAGTTGACGGAAGACCTCCAGTTCTCCCCGCGGGCAGATGCCTCAAAACTGCTTGCCGCGCGGTACATCCAGAACTCATGGGTAGGTACCCAGTCCACGGCGGACATCTTCGAGATCGATCTTGAGGGAGGATCGCGCCGGCTGACCCGGGGAGCCGGGCTGCTCAGTCCCGTGGAGGTCGCGGGAGGCGACTTGTGGGCCATCCAACTGGATGATGCGTTTCACACGCTGGTGAGAGGGACTCCCGAACGCGGATTCGCACCCGTGTTCGCACCTTCGCGGGAGCGCTACAAACTGCTGGAACCGGATCCATCGCGAACGCAGGTGGCCGTTATCCGGAACGTGCTCGGAAGCCAGGGGCTCTACGTGACCGACGTTGAGACGCCGAGTCTGAAGCCGCTCGTGGTGCTGGAGGTCGGCTCAGTCTATGATGCCCGCTGGACGCCGGATGGGCGTCACATCATCTTCAGCGCCGACCCTACGGAAGTCATCAATGTCTTCGCTGTCGAGGTGAACTCAGGGGAAGTCAGACAGCTCACCAATGTGGCGTACGGTGCCTTTGAGGGCGCCGTGTCACCGGACGGCACGCGACTCGCGTTCGTAGAGTTTCAGGACCAGCGCTTTGATCTGCGCGAGATTCCGTTTGATCTGGAAGCGGCCCAGGTTGTGGGTCTGGAGCGCGCCACGCCGCCGGAGCCGGGTGCCTTTGTGGATACGGTGGGCGTGGCGGTTTTGGACGGTGCGTACCGATCACGGGAGTTCATCCGTCCTCGACTCCTGTATCCCACCGCGTACTACGAGCGGGTTTCTGCAACGTCGGACGGGGAGGACCTGGGCCTCGGGGTTGGTCTCGCCATGCAGGGCACGGACCCCTTGGCTCGTTGGGCGTACTGGGCGGAGGGGTTCTACCAGGGCGAGCGTCTCTGGGGAGAATTGGGTCTCTCCACCGGTGCGAGCATCCTTCGACCGAGTCTTCGCCTGTTTCGGCGTCCTGACCAGTTGGTTGCCCAGATTGGATCCGGTCCCACGGCCGATACGACGCGTGTGATTCGGGACGAACGGGGCGCAGAGTTCTCGGTCGGCATCCCGGTCATCCTGAAGGACAACATCCACCGCACCACGGCCCAGGCAGCCCTTTTCGCCAACTTCCAGGAGAACCGGCTCCTTGGTGAGGGCAGCCAGGTGCTCCGCGACTGGACCCAAAATCTGGCCATCACGCCCGTTGTCAGCGTCCGATGGCGGATGCAGAACGCGCTACGGGACCTCATTTTCAGTCGCGGGGTCACGTTTCATTCGGCGACCGAGTTCGAATTTGTCCCTGAGCGTTTCGGGGGAGCGGGGACCGCGTCGTACAACGAGTTGGGCGTCTATTTGCCCTTCCTGAGCCGGTTCAACACCGGATTGAAGCTGGAAGTGGCCAGCCTCTCCCAGACGAGGGCCTTTGTCTACAACACCGACTTTTTCATGCCGCGGGGCCACGAAGATGTCGTGCCCGGTCGTGGGACGGTGGTGAGATTCGGGGCTGAAACCGTGCAACCCCTGCTCTTCCCGGACAACGGATTTGTCCTGCTGCCGGCGTTCTTCCGCGCATTCTATGCGTACGGATTCGCCGAACGGTTGGTGAAGGCCAGTGACACGGCCGTGCAGCTCACCTCCGTGGGAGGGGGCGTTGGGTTTCAGTTCAACATGCTCCACGTCCTGGAATTTGACCTCCGTTGGGGCCGTGCCTATCTGAGCGGAGACTCGCCGTTCAACGGCTGGACGACCGTCTACCGGTAGGCTCGATCTTGAGTGCGACCACCGCGCCGGTGAGTTCCTGATTCGTGCCTTGGCCGTGCAACCATCATGGTCAGGCTCCGTAAGTGCGGAAAATTTAGCACTGCCGTATTGACGTTCCCGTCCCGTGCGGCTACTTTAGTGCTAAATAGTTAGCACCACGGAAAACACAGGCCCATGGCAGAGTCTCTCCAAACTGATCTGAGCCGTCGCGAGCGGCAGATCATGGATGTCATCTACAGTAGGGGTGAGGCTACCGCTGCCCAGGTAATGGACGGCCTCCCGGAGGCCCCGAGCTACTCGGCGGTCCGGGCGCTGCTCCGCATCCTGGAGGACAAGGGCCATCTGAAACACGAAAAGGTGGGTCCCCGATATGTCTATCAGCCCACCGTGTCGGCTGAGAAGGCCAGCGAGAGCGCACTGAATCACGTCGTCAAGACGTTCTTTTCCGGGTCAGTGACTCAGGCGGTGGCTGCACTGCTCGAGGCCTCTGACAGCAATCTTTCCGATGACGAGCTGTCCCGACTGCAGCAGAGCATCGAACAGGCAAAGAAGGAGGGCCGGTAATCATGTTTGAGGCATTGGTACAACCTGAAAGCGCGCTGGCGGCGGTCTCTGCCCTGGCGGATCTCACCATCAAGGCGGCGCTTGTTTTATCGATGGCTGGTATCGCGACGGCGTTGACGCGCCGCCGACCGGCCTCAGTCCGGCACGCAATCTGGCTTGCCGCAGTGGTTGGGGTCTTGGCCATGCCCGTGCTGTCAGCGATGCTGCCGTCCTGGCGGGTGTTGCCGACGGAAACGGCGTTGACGGCCGAGCGTCTGGCATTGCCGCCGGCCGGTACGACCGCGGCACAAGGTCTGGAGGCTGACGTGGCTGGCGGTTTGGAGGCTGAAGTGGCTGGCGGTCAGGCGGCTGCAACAGCTGACGGCGTGGTAGCGGACGGTCAGGAAGCAGCTGTTGTGGCAGGCAGCTTGCCGGCCGAGTCTCTTTCTGATGCCGGCGCCGTTGCCGGCACCAGTGCCATCGCGAATCCTGGCGCCGTAGCGGCCCCATCCGCGAGCGGAAACGTGCTCCTAACCTCAATCGCCGACCTGTGGAGTACCATCAAGGGCCTGCACTGGGCCGTACTCCTGACAGGAATCTGGTTGCTCGGCCTGCTCGTGATCATGGGCAACTACGTGGTGGGTGCCATCGGTCTGTACCTGGTCTCACGTCGCGCCCGTCCGGTGGACTCGCAGGAGTGGCTAGACCTCGCGGAGGAAATCGGAGACCGACTCTGGATTACCAGGGATGTCACGCTCCTGAAGAGCCACGTCACCACGATGCCCGTGACCTGGGGTGGCCGCAAGCCAGTGGTGCTGCTACCCAGCGACGCCGACTCCTGGAGTGAGGATCGCCGCCGGTATGTGCTGACCCACGAATTCGCCCACATCCGGCGCTGGGACTGCACCACGCAGGGTGTCGCGCAGTTGGCATGTGCACTCTACTGGTTCAATCCGCTGGTATGGGTTGCCTCTCGACGCCTTCGCATTGAGCGGGAACGCGCCTGTGATGATCAGGTCCTGATGGCCGGTGGCAAGGCTTCGACCTACGCAGAGCACCTGCTTGACATCGCGCGTTCGCTCCGTGCTACGCTGGTTTCTCCCCTGGGCGCTGTCGCCATGGCTCGCCCTTCACAGCTTGAAGGAAGAGTGCTGGCCATTCTCGACCCCGACAGACGAAGATATACGTTCTCCCGCAGTCAGACCGGCATCGTGATGGGCATTGCGGGAGCTCTGATTCTCCCGGTGGCCGCCATGGCGCCTGCCGTTGCGCCGCATTCGGCCATTGACAACTCGGCGCACACCGAAATGGTAGCCGAGTCTTCGACTACGTCGGCCCTCGCTGGTGCGGTCGAACTGGAGGAAGCCACGGGCGATTCCGTAGAGGCTGGTGCGACAGCCAGCCCTGATCCGGCCGAACGCGCACCCATGAACATGCCGCCGGCCGTCGCCAGTCGGAAGCCGATGGTCGCCGTTCCGGATACCATCGATGGGCGCAAACGGAAAGTAGCAGACGCCTTCATCGGCGCGCTTGAGGATGAGGATGAGCAG
>JABDJZ010000140.1 GCA_013003255.1 Rhodothermales bacterium | reverse complement strand
GCCTCAGCTAACTCGCGCGCGTCCGCGAGGCACTCCGGGTCCGAGGAGGCCTGAAACAGTTCGACAAGTCCGGCACCGAGAAACGCCTAGTCATCCACCATGGCCGCGACGGCCGCATCGCCCTCGAACCAGCGGTGCAGCCAGCCGTCCGAGGTTTTGAGTTGCCGACGAAGGAATTGGTGCGCGTCCACGGCTGCATCGATCAGCGCTTGGGCTCCGAAGGCTCGCCCGGCGCGCGCCAGGGCCCCAATCATCAGTCCGTTCCAGTCCAGCAGGACCTTCTCGTCCCGCAATGGACGGGGTCGTCGGGACCGGGCCTCCAGCAGCGTCGACTGAATCCGGGCCAGTTCGTCCGGCGGTGCAGTCTCGCGACTCCCGGGGTGTAGGACGTTGGTCCCTGTCCGCTCCCGGGTGGCCTCCTCCAGGAAATTGCCGGCATCCGTCATTCCGAACCAGTCCAACGCGACCTCGGCCTCAGCCACGGGAAGCAGTTGCCGAATTTCCTCGGTACTCCAAACATAGAACCGCCCCTCCTCGCCTTCGGAGTCGGCGTCCTCAGCCGAGTAGAAGCCGCCATCAGGATGCCGCAGATCCCGCAACACATACTCGGCGGTCTGAAGTCCCGCTTCACGCAGGCGTTCGTCGCCCGTCGCCAGGTAGACGTCCACGCAGGCATCCAGCATGGTGGCCTGGTCGTGGAGCATCTTCTCGAAGTGCGGAAGTCGCCACTCTCCGTCGGTGCTGTAGCGGTGCCAGCCGTAGCCCACCTGGTCAAATACGCCGCCGCGCCACATGGACAGGATGGTGTCGCGCGCCATTTCGGCGGCCGCCCCCGCTTCCATTCGGGCTGACGAATCTCCACTCCGCCCGGTCAGCGCTGCCCGCGCCAGAAGGTTCAGGTTGTGGGGCGACGGAAACTTGGGGGCCGACCCGAATCCTCCGTGGACGGCATCGTAGCGGCCCCGCAGATCCCGCAGTGCCGTTTCAATCCATTCCGGGTCAAACGACGCCGGGCCGGCCACGCCGGGCGTTTCGGCCTGCCGCTCAAGCAACTCGGTGACCTCGTTTGCCGACGCAACGATTTCGTCCCTTCGCGACGCCCAGAGCCCCGCGATCCTTGGGATCAGGTCCATCATCCCGATCCGCCCAAACCGGGAATGCTTCGGCAGGTAAGTCCCGGCATAGAACGGCCGCTTGTCCGGCGTCATCAGGATGGTGAGTGGCCAACCACCCTGCTTGCCCATGAGGTGACACACGGACATGTACACGTCATCGATGTCCGGCCGCTCTTCCCGATCCACCTTGATCGACACCACGTGGCGGTTCATCAACTCGGCCACCTCAGTGTCCTCAAAGGACTCGTGCTCCATCACGTGACACCAGTGGCAGGTGGCATACCCGATGGAGAGAAAGACCGGCACATCCCGCCGGGCGGCCTCCGCGAATGCCTCCTTACCCCACGGAAACCAGTCGACCGGGTTGTCCCGATGCTGGAGCAGGTAGGGAGAGCGGGCAAACTGGAGTCTGTTCATGAACCGGAGGCGTGTATCTTGGGGGCTGTTCAATCCCCCCGGTACGCATGAGTTCAACTGCTGTCCTCGCCCAGGCATTGGCCGGCCGCCACGCCCGCCTGAGAACCGCCCTGAATACCTACGGCCTGGAGGCCGTGGCCATCAACGCCAGTCCCACGCTTGGTTACCTGACCGGCCTTGGGTTTCACCTGTCGGAGCGCCCCGTAATCGCCGTGTTCGGAACGGAGGGCAAACCCACGATGGTGGTGCCGGAGCTTGAGTCGCTCAAGTTCGAGAAGGCATCATTCGAGGTTGACCTCATCACCTACTCCGAGTCGGTGGACTCCTGGCAGCGGGCATTTACCCACGCTCTCGACGGCCGCGACGGCACCCGCATCGGCGTCGAACCCCGTTGGCTGCGCGTGCTGGAGCTTCGATTCCTGGAGGCTGCCGTACCCGAGGCGAGTTTTGTCTCGGGTGAAGACGCTGTGGCCAATCTGCGCATGCAGAAGGACGTGGTGGAGTTGGACATGATGAAGACGGCCACGCGGATCGCTCAGGATGCCCTGATGGCCACACTGCCGAAGTTGCAGGCCGGCACCACGGAAATCGAGGCGGCTTCCGAGCTCATCCAGAACATGCTGCGACTGGGCTCTGGCGGCGAACTGCCGTTCCAGCCCATCGTGGCTTTCGGAGAGAACAGCGCCAACCCGCATGCCGTCCCGACGGACCGCCCCCTGAAGGAAGGCGACCTCGCGCTCTTTGACTGGGGCGCCAATTACCAGGGCTACTTCTCGGACCTGACGCGGACCTTCACCTTTGGGGAGGTGGAGCCGGAGCTCCACGAGATCGGCCGCCTGGTCCATGAGGCCAACACAGCCGGTCGCG
>JABDJZ010000015.1 GCA_013003255.1 Rhodothermales bacterium | reverse complement strand
GACCTGCGGCGAGGACTGGTTCTCGACATCAGCCCTGAGGTCACCGGGTCGGTCAATCGCGCTGCGGGCGATTCGCCTTGGGAAGACGAGGTTCGCGATCCACTGGGCGTCAATGTCCGGTGGGGGGTGACGAACAACCTGACCCTGAACGGGACGGTGAACCCGGACTTCTCGCAGGTGGAGGCGGATGTCGCCCAGATTTCCTTCGATCCCCGTCGGGCGCTCTTCTTTCCCGAAAAGCGTCCCTTCTTTCTCGACGGCATCGAGCTCTTTCAGTCACCGACAAACCTGATCTACACCCGACGGGTGGCAAACCCTGTTTCAGCCGTCAAACTGACCGGCAAGGCGGGCGCGACCAACGTCGCCGTCCTGAGTGCCATGGACAACAAGGAGCGCTACCTGGCAGATCTGGATGGTCGGTATTTCAATGCGCTCCGGTTGACCCGTGACTTGAGCGGCCAGAACTCGCTGGGCCTGACCTATACCGACAAGGTGGACGGTTCGGACTGGAACCGTGTGGCGGCCGTAGACGGTCGAACGGTGTCAGGCATCTATGCCGCCACCTACCAACTGGGTGGCAGCTTCACGCGGCGCGATGGGGAGACGATTGCGGCACCGATGTGGCGTCTTGCCACCTCTGCCTCTGGTCGGAAATACGGGGCGACCTTTTCTGCCATGGGGTTCCACGAGGACTTCAACGCGGAGGCAGGGTTCATCCAGCGGACGGGAATTGCACATGTGAGCCTCGTGCCTCGAATGACCTTTTTCGGAGACGAGGGCTCCGTTGTGGAGTCATTCACCGCCGGCCTCACGTTCGATGGTACCTGGGACTACGACCGCTTCACCGCCGGCAATGGCCCCAATGACCGGAAGCTGCACTTCAATACGGCCTACGCCTTCCGCGGCGGTTGGTCGGGCAATACCTCCATCTTCTACGAATCGTTCAAGTACCCGGCGGGGCTCTATACCAACTACTTCGTTGCACCGGCCCAACCCGGCGGAGCGCCCACGCCGTACGTCGGCGTGAATCGGCTGATCAACCTGGGTTTCTGGTCCCGCATGCAGACGCCCCGCTGGCGTCAGTTCTCGGGGTCGCTTTTTCTGGTGGGGGGGCGCGACGACAATTTCTTTGAATGGGCCTCGGCCGACATCCTGTTCGTTACCGCTAGCCTGAACTGGTCGCCCACAGACCAGCTTCGTGTGAACCTGCTCTACAATCACCAGCAGTACATCCGGGTAACGGATCGCTCAAACGTCGGCCTGCACCGCGTGCCACGGCTCAAGGTGGAGTACCAGGTGACGCCTTCCCTCTTCGTTCGGGTGGTGGGCCAGTACGATTCCAATTTCGTGGACGCCCTGCGCGACGATTCCCGAACCAACCGCCCCATCCTTGTCCTGCAGGATGACGGTTCCTACGAGCCCATCCCCGCGCGAAGGAGCAACTCGTTCCGGGCTGACTGGCTCCTGTCCTATCGCCCGACGCCGGGGACGGTTCTGTTTCTTGGGTACGGTACCAGCCTCTCGGAGCCCAGCACCTACCGATTCTCGGACTTCACCAGGCTCTCCGACGGGTTCTTCCTCAAGCTGAGCTACCGCTGGAGGGTCTGAGCCCTTTCTGTGGCCCAGGCGCGCCGACACCAGCTTCCCTGAAAGGGCGCCAACCGACAATTTTGCGTCATATGTAATTAATGTGTGAGGGGTATGACATATTGGTGTCATATAACCCTGTGTACACTTGCATCGTAACCAAGGGAGAAGGTCATGCAGGCAATCACAGTGAACCCCAGCGTAGCACAACTGATAGAGAATCGGCAGCCGGTCCAGCAGCGGACTGATGCGGATGCACTCCGCGCTCCCTTGCCGCGGAAAGCGCAGCGGCCGGATGCTTCGCGCATGCTGGTGCACACCTTGCGACGTGCGCTGAATTCCGACTGCCTGATGAACATGGGGCAGGTGATCGCCACCCCCATCGGCTCCGTAACCGCTGACGTGGTTTTGGAGAGCAACGGCAGGCGAGTGGCCCTGCTGGTTGGAGAGTCGGCGGCCCAGCGGGAAGCCGTCCTGCTGGTCTATGGTGCGTTCGATGCCATCTTTCGCGTATCGGCGCTGGATGCCAGCCAGTGCGCACTCGCTGTGGTGAGCCTGCTGGAAACCTCGGAGCCTCAGCTGTTCAAGGCTCACCGCACAGCCCGTCTGGCCTCACTGACTTCGGTGCGGCGTGTACACACTGGGCGGACCACCCTCATGGCCGAGGGATGGGATGGACGTATGACGGCCACCCTGCACCGCCGCCGCATCAATCGCCACGGCGAATGGGTGCAGGACTTCGAGCAGGCCGTCGGTCAGCCCAAAGGTCGACGTCAGGCTTCCTGATCAACCGGCTGAATCGCCTCCGGCCGTTACCTCAATTTCCTTCTGAGGGTTAGCCGCGGCGTTGCTGAGCATGCCGGCAATATCAATTCCCGTGGATGCCTTGAGGCTTTCCAGGAGGGCCGGCGTTGATCCGGCAATCTGGCTGAATACCGCCGGAACGCCCTGACCTGAGCCGCCACCGGAGTCCACGACGGTAATCTTGTCAATCTTGAGATTGTCAACCGTCTTGAAGACCTCCTTCAGGATAACGGGCAGCATCTGGATGAGGAAGAGGCGCTCGGCGTCGTCGCCCGCATTCTTCCAAAGCTCCAGTTTTTCCTGGAGGATCCGGACCTCGGCCTGCCCGTCCTCGAAGATCCTGGCGGCGTTACCCTTGGCGATTTCCTCTTTGGCCTGGCGCTCGGCTTCCGCCTTGACCACGATCTCAGCCTTTTGACGCTTCTGCGCGAGCAGGATCTCCTGTTCGGCCAATTCCTGTTCGGCTCTGGCCCTTGCCACATCGGCGGCCACGGCCACCTTGGCTTCCTCTGCCTCGGCCTCGGCACCCAGTTGTGCCCGGATAATCCGAACACGGTTCTGCGCCTGCACGATGGCTTCGTCCGCCTTGGCTTCGGCCAGCTTGGCCTGCTCCCTCTGATCGGCCTCGACTACCTCGGCCGCCGCGATGATCTGTGCGGTGCTCTGCCGCCCGATGGCGTCCAGGTAACCTCGGTCATCGTCCACGTTCTGAATCTTCAGCGTGTCCAGTTGGAGGCCCAGCGCGCCCAGGTCAATGTCGGCCTCCTCCAGGAGGACCTTGGCGAACTTGAGGCGGTCCTCGTTCACCTCTTCCGGAGTCAGAGAGGCCAGGACGCCACGAAGGTTGCCTTCAAGCGTCTCCTTGGCGATCAGCTGAATCTCGTCCAGCGGCTTGCCGAGAAGCCGCTCCACAGCGTTTCCCAGTTCGGGCTCCCGGGAGGAAATCTTGATGTTGGCGATGGCCTGCACTTTCAACGGGATGCCGCCCTTGGAGTAGGAGTTGCTGACGGTCAGGTCAATCGGGATGGTGTTGAGCATCAGGCGATCCACCTTCTCGATTATCGGAACGCGGAAGCCACGGCCGCCGCGGATGACGCGGTAGCCCACCTTTCCTCCGTCAGCAAGCTGGCGCTGGCGGCCAGAGAAGATCAAAACCTCGTTAGGCTGGCAGATCTTGAGGTTCGTCCGGATAATGCCCAAGACCGAAAGGATCGCCAGGATGGCGACGACGGGGATAATGAAGGGGTCCATGGTTGGCTTCCTGCTTGTGCGGCTGCGGCCGCGTTAATTGGGCTTGACCACTTCCGCCACGCGTCCGTTCATGCGGATGATGACCACCTCTTCGCCCGGAGAGAAGGCCTCAATGCCCTCGAGGTCCAGGGACCGCGCGGGGAGTTGCAAACGCTGACCTTTCACGTCCAGTAGAACGGTACCGCGGTCGGCTCCGTCAAAGGGCAGGACCACCTTGGCCGTCCGACCCTTGTAGTCGCGCTCGCCAATCGAGGAGGACACGTCCTTGTACGCGAAGCGCTTGATGACGTAGTTGCCGCCAAGGCCCGCAAAGAGTCCCATGATCACGGCCTGGATGGCCACGGAGGGTTCGCTGCTCCCGGTCCACTGCAGGAGCTTGCCGGTGAGGCCGAAGAATGCGGCGAAGAGGAAGAGGGCGCGGACCGAAAGGAGGTCAACGAACCCCACGCCGGCGCCGATGTCGCCTCCCAGATCGACGCCGCCATCGAGATCCAGGTCCCCGTCAAAATCCGCATCGAGGTCAAACTCGGCGTCGAAGTCAGCGTCGGCGTCAAAGTCTCCTTCCGTTTCACCGCCGCCGAAAATGGACAGCAGGACGAAGAAACCACCGACGATCAGGCTGATGAGATAGACGGAATCCATAGGTCAGGGAGATTGTCCTCCGTTACGGATCCAGTATATCAGCAGTTGCGCCGGCAGGCAATCCGCGCGGCGACTTCACGGGACGTTTTGCGCGGGCCTCAGTCCGAGTCCACCGGTGTTACGGCAGCGTGGTCCTCCTCGCCTGTCCGAATCCGGTAGACCTTCTCGACGGGGAGGACGAAGATCTTTCCGTCGCCCACCTCGCCAGTTTGCGCCGCTCCCAGAATGGCGTCCACGGTAGCCTGGAGGTAAGACTCGGACACCCCGATGTCCAGCATGATCTTGTCCGTCAGTTCCATGCGTACCGTGGTGCCGCGGTAGGTCTCTACTTCTTCGCGCTCGCCCCCGTGGCCGCGAACACGCGAGACGGTGAGGCCGCGGATGTCGCGCTGAAACAGCGCCAGCAGAACGTCGCTCAGCTTTTCCGGGCGGATGATGGCCTTGATGAGTTTCATGCGTGGCTGGGGGAAAGAGTTTTGACAGGGACCTCGCGAGCGGCCACGGCAAGGTCCTGGTCGTGAACCAGGATGGCGCCCTCGCCGTCCGTGTAGGCCTCTTCACCGTGTTGGATCACATCCAGGCCACGGCCTTCAGCGCGCGTCGCGGCCCGGAGAGGAATGACGAAGCTGATCAGCTTCAGAATAACAAAGGTGACAACGGCACTGTAGGCGAAGACGATGACGATCGAGATGGCCTGGATGCCCAGCTGGCCGGGGTTGCCAAAGAGGGCGCCGTCAACGCCGCCGTTCCAGGCCGCCTCGGCAAACACTCCGGTAAGCAGGGCGCCCACGATCCCGCCCACTCCATGGGCAGCGAACACGTCGAGCGAATCGTCCAGGCGGGTTCGCGCTCTCCAGAGAATTCCGAAATAGCAGGGCACAGCCGCGATGGCTCCAATCAGGACCGCAGACATGGGTGACACGAATCCGGCGGCTGGAGTCACAGCCACCAGCCCTACGACGATTGCAGTTGCGGCGCCGACCGCCGTGGCCTTCCCGGTACGGGCCACATCCAGTCCTATCCAGGCTACCAGCGCGGCCGCGGGAGCGAGCATGGTGTTCACGAACGCAAGCACGGCCAGTTCATCGGCTGCAAGGGCCGATCCCGCGTTGAATCCGAACCAGCCGAACCAGAGGAGACCGGCTCCCAGAAGGACAAACGGTACGTGGTGGGGAAGGAGTGCCTGTCTTCCATAGTCCTGGCGCGGCCCGAGCAGGAGCGCCGCCACGACCGCCGCGGCAGCCGCGTTGATGTGCACCACGGCCCCGCCCGCGAAATCAAGGGCGCCCATCTCTCCGATGAAGCCGCCGCCCCAGACCCAGTGACATACCGGCGCATAGACCAGCAGTCCCCAGGCACTGATGAATACCACGTAGGCTGAGAATCGCATGCGTTCCACGACGGCCCCTGAGATGAGTGCGGCCGTGATGATGTAAAACGTCCCCTGGAACGCCATGAACAGCAGGTGTGGAATGGTCCCGTTGGCCTCAAGGCCCACTCCCGAGAGGAAGGCCATCGAGAAATCGCCGATCCATGCGCCCCCTTCCCCAAAGGCCAGCGAGTAGCCGACAAAGACCCAGAGGACTGCGGCTACGCCCATCGAGACGAAGCTCATCATCATGGTGTTGAGCGCGTTCTTGCGCCGAACGAGACCGCCGTAGAAGAAGGCCAGTCCGATCACCATGAAGAGGACGAAGGCGGTCGAGACCAGCAGCCACGACGTGGCCGCAGGATCGATCGCTCCCTCCTGTGCGAACGCCGTCCCCAGCGATACCAGGCCCAACAGGGCGAGTAGCTTGCGCATGACGTACCTCCAGAAACCGCGGTCCGGTCCGCGGGACCGGCGTGCGAGATCGTCATCGAAGCTAGCATGGGCGATGCAT
>JABDJZ010000118.1 GCA_013003255.1 Rhodothermales bacterium | reverse complement strand
CCGGAGGTGCGCACCCGGAGCCGGCGGCCGCACTTCCCGAAAGCGCAAAAAGCCCGGCCCTGAGGCCGAGCTTTTTGGTGCCCATTCCTTCTAACGCGACTGAGTGCGGTACACGCGTACCCTATCCAGGCGACATGAGGTACTCAAAGGTACATCTCAGAATGCATACTTCAAAAAACCAATAACGGTCACCACGGCAATTCCTGTTACTGGCACGTGATACTGCCCCCTTTAGACCAATGCAATAACGGCTTAACCCAGCCCCATTTGCCGAAGAAACGTCATCACCACGCCCGGGTCCAGCAGAATCGTGACAATGATGCCTCCCAGTGCTCCCCCCAAATGCGCCTCGTGCGCGATGCCTCCGCCACCCTCTGCACGCTTCATGGCATAGATGGAGGCCGCGACGAACCCGACCGCGAAGAGCCAGGCGGGAATCGGCAGGGCCGCGAAGAGGTAGATCAAGTCTGTCGGCCGGTAGAGGCTGTACGAGAAGAGAATCCCGCTGATCGCACCGGACGCCCCGACGGAGGCGTACGACGGAGACTCCTTCTTGAGGAGTACCGTGAGGCCGCTGGCGGCAAGCTCGGCGCCGAAGAAGACGGCCAGGAATGCGGCCGTGCCCAGCAGCGCTTCCACCGCCGGCCCAAAGGCAAAGAGGGTGAAGAGGTTGATGGCCAGATGGCCGATCCCCCCGTGAATCAACCATGCCGAAGCCATGCGGTAGTACTCGCCATCTGCAACTACCCGCCTCGGCTGCAATGCCAGCTTCTGAACGAGATCAGCGCGCACCGTCAAGGCGTATCCGCTCACCAGCACGATGACCAGGAGCAGCATCAAGGTGGCCGGGGCGTCGAGAAAAAAGAACATGCAATGGCGGGTATGTGGTCCTCGACGGACCAGGGATGCCTGAAGGAGGCGAGCGTCAGCCGGAATCGGACCCCTCGGCCCTAATCCTGGCCGCCTCGTACGGATGGTTCCGCCCCAGGATTCGGGTTGGCAAACCCCTCGCATCGGTGTTCGATGGGACCCCGAACCTCCTGAACCGGGGGTGCCAGAAGTCGCAGACCCTCCATCACCGTCATCCCCAGCAGAAAGGCCACGAGGTAGAGGATGGAGGCCCGTCCATCTCGATCTCCTTTCGGTCTCTCGGCCGGTTTACCGGCCACTTCCCGGATGATGTCATCAATCTCCGCGTCCGACAACAGGGATGGACTGACATCGGGATCGGGGACCATTGTCGTCTCAGTAGTGGTCATGGTTTTCCGCCTGTGTTTTTTGTTCTGCTCGAGCGTGAACGGTCCGCACCGTTCTGTAGAAACGAGCCATTCTCATGCGGAGCGCCGCCTCGGATGCTCCGGTCCGCCTGGCAATCTCCCGGTAGGTCATCACCGGGTCGTGACACCGATAGTGCACCAGGTCCCGCGTTGTCTTGTCCGTGCTTCTGATCACTCGGCCAATGACGCGCTGCTTGAGCCAGTCCCCATCGGATGGTTCGGCCACGTGCCCTGTAGCATGCAGGGTTCTGGCTTCGAACTGCCGGACCAGGTCGGTGTGCGCAACCAGCGTCTCCCGATCCTGCCGCAGCCGATTTCGCCTCAAGTGCCGCCGCAGATTGTTCTTGAGCATGCGGCGCGTATAGTGCACGACCAGCTGGATGCGCGGCCAAGCCTTGACGAACTCGAGGTAGAACGCGGACGCCAGGTCTTCGGCGTCAGCCGCAGAGAGCGCACGCTCTACGGTGCTCTTTTTGCGGTAGTAGGTGTGAGCCGTTACGTAGGCCCATCCGAGCAGGTGGTCGCGGGCCTGGCAATCGCCATCCTTGGCCCGGGACAGGAGTTGGACCGGATCCGACTCCTGGAAGGTGTTGAGGGACATGGGGAGAGTGGTGGGTGATACCCCTCCAGACCCCGTCCCATGCCGGACATAACTTCCGGCTCAGCCGGACCCCGGCTCGCCGATCTCAAGAACCGCGACTGCGCCGATGCGGCGAACGTACTCTCCGGCACCGGTGTCCAGAAACGCCGCGAACTCGTCTACCGACAGCAGGCCGCTGGTGGCCAGAAGCAGCTCTCCGCTGCCCGGCTCTACAATCGCGTAAGTGGGCAGGGCTACCGTTCCTGTCAATGCCAGCTGGTAGCGCTGGAAGTCCGGCCCCTGCTCCAGGCCGTCCGTGTACAGTCGCAGGAGTATGAAGTCCTCCTCAAAGCGGCTGCTGATGGGCTCGCGGGGAAACACATTGGCTTCCATCTCGCGACAATTGGTGCAGGTGTACCCGGTAAAGTCGACCAGAACGGGACGGGACGCCTCTACCCCGGCACCCATGGCATCCTCAATTGCGTCAACAAACCAGGCCTCATCGTCAAGGCCGGCCCGGTCAATGGCGGATTGCGAGAGCAGACTGATGTCCGTGCCCTGCCTGGGGGGCAGGTAAGCGTCCAGCTTGTTCAGCGGCGCGCCGAGGAGGCCGGGTATCATATAGAGCGCCAGTGCGAAGAACGCCATCGAGGACAGCAGCCGACCGGTACCGACCGATTCCACCGGACTCTCGTGGGGCAAACGAATCTTCCCAAGCAGATAGGCCGCCGTCACAAAGAAGATGACGATCGTGGCGGCAATGGCCAGCGGGCGTGAGATCAGGCCCCAGCCCCAGACCAGATCCGCGTTGGAGAGAAACTTGATGGCCGCCGCCATCTCCACAAACCCGAGGACCACTTTCAACGCGTTCATCCAGCCGCCGGCCTGGGGAAGCGCGTTGAGCGCGTTGGGGAAGATTGCCAGGAACACAAACGGGAGCGCGAAGGCGGCGCTGAACGCCAGCATGCCCACCAGGGGATAGAGCCAGGTGCCGCCCGCCGCGGCTGCCAGCAGCCCGCCCACGAACGGTGCCGTGCAGGAGAACGAGACCAGCGTCAGGGTAAGGCCCATGAAGATGACCCCCAGGTAGCCTCCCTGCTCGTTGGACTGCCTGTTGGCATAGTTCAACAGCGAGTTGGGTACCCGGAGCTCGTACAGGCCAAGTAGCGAAAGGGCGAATGCCACAAGGACGGCCGCGATGAACAGGTTCACCCAGGGATTGGCCGCGATGCACTGTGCGCCGGCTGCCCCCACGAGGACGGCCATGAGAATTCCGAGCCCGGTAAACAGCCCTACGATCGACAACCCGAACGCTCCGGCCATCCGGACTGCGC
>JABDJZ010000113.1 GCA_013003255.1 Rhodothermales bacterium | reverse complement strand
GAGATCACCACCTCCCCGCCGAAAGCGATCTCTTCCTCCAATTGGATTCGCAGATTCGAGACCGCCGCATCCAGTTCGACTTCCTGTGTTCGAAAGCCGATGAAAGAGATGGCCAGGGTCACCGGGTAGGCACCCGTGTAGTTGACCGCAAATACGCCCCGCGTGTCCGTCACTGTACCCATCGTGGTCCCTTTGACCACCACGCTGGCCCCGGAGAGCGCAACGCCGGAATCGTCCGTCACCGTCCCGGAAATGCCCTGGGCGTGGACCTCTGCTCCGGCAATGAAAAGAACGATCAGGAAGACGGGCAGGACTCTTGAACACATGGCGTATTGCCGGATCGGCGTCAGTTTGGGGAGACTGGGGGAGATACGTCGGGCATTTGGGCTATCCACTCGCGAATGAGGGCCACGCCCTCCTCGTGAATCTGTCCTCGGCCGAGCTCGGGCATCATTTCCGCCGGATCCGTGGAGTCCATGCGGTAGACCATGATCGATTCATCCGGATGACCCGGGACGATGGAATAGGATCTACCGCCTGTCCCGCCGCCGGCTGAAACCGGAGCCTTGTAGATGCCCAGGGCAATGTCCATGGGGGCACCTGACACGAGATTGAGGCCGGAGGTGTTTGCCGACCCACTCGGATTGTGACAGTGCCCGCAGTTGATGTCCAGGTAGGAAAGGGCCCGATCGTGCAGATTCTCCGCGGGATCATCCCACTGCGAAGCACGCGCGTGCGCCGCTTCGGGCTCAAACCCGGTCAGGTAACCCACGGAGGCCCATTTGGCCAACTGATTCATCTCCCCATCGGGGTAGGCAAACGGCTTGTTCAGATTCCGGACCTTGGGCCCGATGGGAATCTGCCGGTCACCCGCCAGGTGACAGCTCTTGCACTGATTCCGGTTTGGGATGATGTAGTCGATGGTACGCGAGAGCCCCTGGCTATCCACCCAGGAGACCTGCTGTATATCGCCGATGACCTCGCGGACCGCGTCCGTCTGCTCCTCGTTCCAGATGTATCCGACGGCTTCCCACTCCTCGCTCCGATTGATCAGAAGCCGCGTCTCGAGGATGCGACGACCCAGTGAAGGGTCGGTCTCATCCAGCGGGTAGTAGAAGTTCTTGATCAGTACCGCGCCTTCCGGAAAGTCCAGGACATGGCTCTCCGTGTATTCGGCACTGGTCCCCTCCGGCATCCAGACAAACCGCGCCTTGTAGGCGTAGTCCGTGAAGAGCGGCGAGTTGAGATCGTACGGGAGAACGCGCGCCGCCGGGCTCAGGTCGGCCAGGCGTCCTTCGAAGAACCCGTACTGCGAAAGCAGGTCGTGCGGTTGATCCGGCGCCTGCGGCGGATTGCCGCAGCCTGCCAGCAGCACGGCCGCCAGCAACACAGCTGATCCGGCCATCCGCCGCGCGCTCGCGCCCCGGAAACGACGGATCACTCTGCCAGCCACTGATCGTGATCGCTGGTGTCGAAACTCGGAAGCGAGCAGTCAAACGGCGTCGCGTCCGCGGATTTGTTCACCATCATCGCCATGGGGTCCGGATTCATGCCGGCGTTGAGGTTGAGGAAGTTCATGCCCTCCCCATTGTTCTGGAAGCAGAACCCCTGCGGCATTCCCTCCGCGCTCACTGCGGCGGGACTGAAGATCCCATCGATGGCAATGTCCAGCGGCGCGCCACCCGACATCGCGGAGATCAACTGGCCGAATTCGGTGCTCATGTCCGTCGGGCCAGACCCTGTGATGATCTCGTTGTCGTGGATGTGGATGTTGGTACTGAAGGGGTCGAAAGCGTCCGACTCAAACGGAAGGCCGGTAAGCAGCCAGCTGTTGATGGCGATGCCCACGGTCTTGTGATCCACTATGGCGTTATCGTAGGCCTCAATGTTCGAGTGCGCCATGATGATCATGCCGGAGCCCGGAGGAATGGTGGCCACCACCGAACCCTTGGGGGCAAAGTTCTCGGAGTTGTTCTCCTCCATCCGGTTGTTGTAGAACTTGATCCGGTCGCCATTGGGCTGCGGAAGATCCGGCATGTCGAAGATGAGCATGCCGCCCGTGTTGTAGCGGGCCAGGTTGTCATAGACTTCCCCGTTGATCGTGTTCTCAATCTCCAGTCCGGCCACGTTGTGGTGGACGTAGTTGTTGCGGACCACTACGTTCGTGGACTGCCCCACGTAGATCCCCGCGTCTGATGCGTACGACGCCTCGCAGTCCTCCACCAGCACGTTGGTGCTGCTGACCGGGTAGAGGCCGTAGCCCCCGTTGGTGGGTAGCTGCCCCCCCGTCCATGTGGTTTCCAGGTCGCGGAGAATCACGTTCTCGCTTGCCTGGACCTTGATGGCATCGCCCTTGGAATCGACAACACTGAAGCCCTCCAACGTGATGTCCGAGACGCTCTTGACCAGGAGCCCCTCGGCGCCTTCGACCTGATTTTCGAACGAAAGTACCGTCTTGCCCTTACCGGCTCCGCGCAGGGTGATCCCCGGAGTGTCATTCAGCGACAGCGAGCGCGCGAACTGGAAAGTGCCTTCGGGTAGGATGATCTCTGTGCCCGGTTCGGCTTCGATCAATTGGCGTTGGAGATCCGCCTCGACCGTGGCCGCGTCCATCTGGACTGAGGCAGTTGGCTGACAGGCCGCGATCGGCAGCAGGACTAAGGCAAAGGCAACTGCCTTGGCGTGATATCTCATGGAGGGGGGTGTTGGATCTTCGCCCGTCAGACATCGCGGGCGGTGTTCAAGAAATCAAGCCTAAAGGTAATCGTGGTCCCCTGTTGGGACTAGAGTGCGGAGGAAGTCCCGGCGGCTGGCCGACCCTCGAATACTTCCGGGTCGATTTCCACGTCCCAGGGCAGCCCGAGGACCATGCGCGCCGCGAGGCGTCCGATCTCATCGGAGGACTTGGCGGCCTTGCCACGGATTCTGTGGTCAGGCCGGGGCGTCGGCCGAACTGCGGTACCACCCAACCATGCTGACCACCAGGATCAACGGGGCCAGCGCATGTGCTCCCAGGATGATCATGGCCATCTTGAACGACAGCTGGCCTGCCTCCGCGTAGTCCACCAAGTGTATCCCTGTGGCGCCTACCCAATAGATGCCCCAGCATATCACGTTCGCCAGCAGAAAGGTGCCCCGAACCCAGATGCTCATCGTGGC
>JABDJZ010000094.1 GCA_013003255.1 Rhodothermales bacterium | reverse complement strand
GCATGGAGTTAGTCCACCCGGCCGATGTCCCGGGCCTGATGAAACTCCTCGGGGAAGGGCGGGACATCGAGAGCATGAAGGTGACGGCCCAGTACCGGTTTCGGCACAAGAACGGCACCTGGCGCGTCGTGGAATCCAAGGCGGTCAACCTGCTACATGACCGGGCCGTGCAGAGCATCGTCGTGGTCTCCCGGGATGTGACGGAGCGCGAGGAGGCACTGGAATCGCTAAAGGCCAGCGAGGGCCGATTGGCAGCCCTTCTCGATGCGACACCGGATGCTTACGTCCTGGTGGACGCCGAGGGTGTATACCGGGATGTGCACGTTCCGACCGGGTATCCGACGGCGGCGCGGCCAGATGACCTCGTCGGGAAGAATCTGACCGATGCGCTGCCGCCACACCTGGCCGAGAAGGCCCTGGAAGTGGCCCGGAAGGTTCTCGAAAGCAACGAGCCGGCAGGCTTCGACTACTCGATCGATATCGAGGGCGTGACCCACTACCGGGAGGCCCGGGTCGTCCCGTTTTCCTCCGAACTCGTGCTGAGCGTTCAGCGCGACATCACCGACCGGATCCAGGCACTCGAGCAGGTCATCAAGAGCGAGAGTCGGTTCCGGACGCTGTTCGAAGCATCTCCCGACGCCATTTTCATCGAGTCCGTCGAAGGTCAGGTTCTGGACGCCAACCCGGCCGCTTGTCAACTCCACGGTTGCGACCGGGAATGGCTCATCGGGAAGCGCGTGACGGAACTGGTACCGGCACGCCTACGCGACGATGTCCAGCGGTCCTTCAGCAAGATTGTCAGCGGCGAGATGATCCGTGGTGAAGGGCTCAGTCTACGCAGGGACGGGTCCGTGGTACCGGTGGAGTTCAGCGTTGGGCGCACTGTTCACGAGGACCGTGAAGTGCTGTTGCTGCACGTACGGGACATCTCGATCCGCAGGGAGCAGGAAGCACTCATCCAGAAGTTGGCGCGCTATCGCCAGACGGCTATCGAGCGGGAGCGGGCCCGAATCTCCAGAGAGGTGCATGACGTGCTTGGGCAGTCGCTGACGGGGCTGCGCTTCGATGCGTCCCGCATTTCGCGCAAGCTGGAAGGTCCCCTGTCTGCGGAGGTCGAGGCCATGACAGGGGCCATTGATGCCGTCATCGACGATGTGAGGCGCATCGCATCCGAACTGCGGCCGGGAATTCTGGATGACCTTGGCATCGGGGCGGCGGTGGAGTGGCAGACCAAGGCCTTCGCCAAGCGGACCGGCCTGGAGCCCCACCTGGCCATCGAGCGCGGGATCAGAATGGATTCGCGGCCCGGAATCGCCCTGTTCCGCGTGCTGCAGGAGTTGCTGACCAATGTGGCGCGGCACGCGAATGCTTCGGAGGTCAAGGTTAGCCTGAGAACATCCGGAGACACGGTGCATCTGGAGGTGGTGGACAATGGAGTTGGTCTCGACCGACAGGGAGGCCAGGATGACCGGGTTGCGTTGGGCTTGATGGGAATCCGGGAGCGCCTGCAGCCGTGGAATGGTACCTTGCAGTTGTTGAATGTCCCCACCGGTGGGACTCGAGCCCGCGTCACGGTCCCAGCCACTTCCTATGCCGATTCGAGTTCTGATCGCCGATGATCACGCCATCGTCCGCAAGGGCGTGATCCAGATCTTCTCAGAGAAGCCGGACATCGTCCTCGTCGCTGAGGCCGATACAGGCTCGGGTGCCATCGACCTGGCGCGGAATCACGAAGCGGACATCTTCATCCTGGATCTCAACATGCCGGGGCCCGGTGGACTGGAGGTTCTGGCGCAGCTGAATAGTGAGCACCCGGATCTACCCGTCCTGATTCTCACGATGCACGATGAGGAGCAGTACGGGGTCCGCCTGCTCAAAGCCGGTGCTGCAGGGTTTCTTGCCAAGAATGCCGCTCCTGACAAACTGGTTGAGGCCATCCGCCACATCGCGGGCGGTCGACGCTACATCAGCCCCTCGCTGGCGGAAGCGCTGCTGGAGCACATGGAGTCGCCAGATCCGGCACCCCCGCATGAATCCCTTTCCGATCGGGAATTTCAGGTCTTCCAGGAGATCGCAAAAGGGAATACCACGTCAGGCATTGCCGAGAAGCTGTCGCTGAGCGCGAAGACAATTTCCACCTATCGGTCCCGCGTGCTCACCAAGCTAAGCCTCAGTTCCAACGCCGAAATAGTCCGGTACGCGCTGGAACGCGGAATCATCGACTGAGGCGGGGAAGGCTTGAATCGCCGGATTCGACCCCGAAACCGCGCCACGTGGCCCTGCCGGACGAGCCTGTAGGATCTGTCCTACATCCAGTTCGTCCTCTTCCTACCTGGTGATGAGGCGAACTCCTCGCATCCGTCGTCCGAGCTCTCGGTAACAGATCATGCAGCGACAAATAATAGCCGCTGCGGTCGCTCGACTACGCGTTTCACTGCGC
>JABDJZ010000072.1 GCA_013003255.1 Rhodothermales bacterium | reverse complement strand
CCCCGTACGTCCCTGTTGCGGCGGCTGAGGGCGCCATGGCTGCCCCGTAGGTCCCCGTTGCGGCGGCGGGCCGTTGGACGGGCCGTTCCGACGGCGGCGGATCATAGATCTGCGCCTCCTGGGGTTCCTGTAGTTGCACGATGGCCGGAGTCTGTCGCATCCAGCCCTGAACAAAGGGGGTGTCGGGTCGGTCTTCCGGCAGGTCATCGATGGCAGGCGAGTCCACCGTGGACGAGGCCACGCCACCTCCGAAGCCTGCGAAGAGGTAGGTACTGGCCAGCAGGATGATGTAACGACCAACACGGCCGGGCCACTCGAGACCGTCGGCCTGCTCACCCCGTGACACCAGATCCAGCAACCCGTCCCAGATGCCGTAGATGGCCAGATAGATGTACTTGGGAATCGGGTCCAGGAAGTCGACGCCTGCACGAGCACCCTGGCCCATGTCCACGTACTCGACCAGGAGGTCCACGAGGATCACGATGGCGGCTGCCGTCAGGCCAACCCGGCCACCGAGTTTCAATCCGCGTGAGGGCTCCAGCGTTCCGCCATTGGCCCGGGCCTGCATGATACCCGCCACGAAGCCGCCCATTGTGACACCAAAGCACAGGAGTCCGTTGACTGACCGAATCGAAATCGGCCAGGCAACTGAAAACAGCAGCACAACTGCAACGCCCGTGACTAGCGGTCCCACGGCGTCTCGTGATATGGTGGAAGGCGGTTCTGGCAGTCCTCCCACGCGGGTGTACATCGGCCCCGATGGAATGGCGTTTCCGTCGGGTAGATAGTCAAATAAACAGGCAGTGAGCCCGTTTTACAAGTTATTTCTCGACCAAGAGGACTATCCTCGTGGCCAGAAGCCGTTTGAGGACGCCGAAGTGCCACGCGCCTACCACGTCTACGTCATTGCCCTGAATCCACGCGTTCTGCAGCGGAAGGCCTTTCGCCGCAGGAATCCGGGGCACAGGCCCGGCCTCCCCTGCGTGTACGTCGGGAGTTCCGTGCGGCCTCCTGACGAGCGTTTCGACCAGCACAAGCATGACTACCGGGCGAACCGGTTTGCACGTGAGTATGGCGAACACCTCATGCCGGAGGTTTTCGAGCAGTACAATCCCATCCCGAGCCGGGCGGAGGCCGAGGAATTGGAGGAGTATCTCGCGGAGCGTCTTCGCGCCAAGGGCTGGGCCGTCTGGCAGGGGTAGGCGGGCATGGAAGAGTCAGGCGCCGGGCCAGGCTGGGCGCCGGGCCAGGCTGGGCCGGCGCCGCTACGCCGCGGCTGGTCCTACACGTGCCCCGGCGGTTTGATGGGCTGGACTTCACCGGTTGCGAGTTTCTCCTGGTACTCGCTCCAGTTCATGCTGGGCAATCCCGAGTCCACCTCCTTCATCGTGATGCATCCCGAGACGGGGCAGACCAGTGAGCACAGGTTGCAGCCTACACAGGTGTCCTGCTTGATCTCGTAGCGGTTCACGTAGCCTGCCCCTGCACCCGCGACTATGGTTTTCCTGCCCGATTCCAGGATGGCGGCTGATCCTGTACCGTTCGCCAGAAACTCCTCTACCGGGATCTCGGTCCGGGAAATGGACTGGTGCGCCCCGTCCTCACAGGCGATGTAGCACAGCCCGCAATTGATGCAGGCCTCCTGGCTGATCTCTGCCACCACCTTGTAGGAGAGATCCAGTTCGTTCCAGGTACCGACCTTGTCAACCGATGCGCCGATGAAGTCATCCAGTTTGGAGAAACCGCGCTCCCGCATCCAGTTGACGAGGCCGGACTCCAGCTGCTCGACGATGCGGAATCCGTAATGCATGGCAGCGGTGCACACCTGAACGCTCCGCGCGCCCAGAAGCATGAACTCGACGGCGTCCTGCCACGTCTGGACGCCACCGATCCCGGAAACGGGCAGCCCGATCTCGGGGTCACTCGAAATCTGCTGAACCATGTTGAGGGCGATGGGCTTGACAGCCGGCCCGCAGTACCCGCCGTGCGACCCGCGGCCTGCGACCTGCGGCTGTGGCGCGAGCGTCTGGAGATCCACCCCCATGATGGAGTTGATCGTGTTGATCAGGGAAATGGCATCGGCATTCCCGCGGGCGGCTGCCCTGCCCGGTACGCGCACGTCGGTCACATTGGGGGTGAGCTTCACGAAGACCGGGGTCTGCGCCACCTCCTTGGCCCATTCCGTGACCATGCAGGTGTACTCGGGGACCTGCCCCACGGCCGACCCCATCCCCCGTTCGCTCATCCCGTGCGGGCAACCGAAGTTCAGCTCAAGACCGTCGGCACCGGTGTCCTCGACCCGTTTGACGATGTCATGCCACGCCTCGCGATTGGATTCCACCATCAGGCTGACCAGCACGGCGTGGTTGGGGAACTCCCGCTTGATCTGGCGAATCTCGGCGAGATTGTCCTCGAGGGGACGATCGGTAATGAGCTCGATGTTGTTGAGCCCCATCACCTTGCGCCCATCGTAGTCAACCGCTCCGTAGCGCGAACTGACATTGACCGCCGCCGGGTCGTGGCCGAGTGTTTTCCACACCACGCCGCCCCAGCCGGCCTCAAAGGCACGGCGGACCTGGTACGCCGAGTTCGTCGGCGGGGCCGATGCCAGCCAGAACGGATTTGGGCTGGTGATCCCGGCGATCGTGGCCGTGATGTCGGGTGTACTCATTGGGGCATCCTGCTTTCCGGCACTCATCGGTTCAACCACGCGTGGATTTTGTCGGCGGCTACTTTACCGTCCTGCACGGCATCCACCACCTCGGCTCCGCCGCTCACGCAGTCGCCGCCGAGAAACACCCCTTCCCCATCGGCCTTGAGCCCGGACAGGATGTCCGTCTGGCCGAGCGCCAGGATGGCCTGGTCACACGGGATGTCCCGTGGTTCGCCCGCATCCTCCAGCGTTCCGGCAGTAACCGGCTGGACCCGAAGCGCCTCCAGCGTGTCCGTGCCCAGAAACGCGGACGGACGGACGTTCCACTCGAAGGCCACGCCGTCCTGCTTGGCCAACTCATACTCGTAGGCGAAGGCTGACATCTCCGCGGGACCCCGGCGATAGACAATGGTCACGGAGCCCGCCCCGAGGCGTACAGCCTGCGTAGCCACATCAATGGCCGTGTTGCCGGCGCCAATCACCACCACCCGTCGCCCGACCCGGCAGTCCACCATGGGTCCAGTGTGGGCCTGGAAAATGAAGTCCAGCGCTTCCTCAACGCCCTGGAGCTCGGCGCCCGGGAGCGGCAGGCTGCGGGTTGGCCCAAGTCCTACGGCGACGAAGACGGCATCGTATTCCTCCCGGAGCGTGGCCAAACGCGCGTGGTCCACGGCCTCGCCAAGGCGGATATCGACACCGATGTCCCTGATCGGCTCAATCTCGGAGAGCGCGAATTCGGTGGTCACCTTGTAGGGAGAGAGTCCCAGGGTATTCAGTCCACCCGGCACATCGCGCGCCTCGAAGACTGTCACTGCGTGGCCCATCCTGCGGAGTGAAAAGGCACAACTGAGTCCGGCCGGTCCCCCGCCGACAATGGCGACGCGTTTGCCTGTATCCGGGCCCGGCTCGAAGAAGCGGACCCCCGCGACTGCCGCCGCATCCGTGGCAAAACGCTGCAGCCGACCGATATCGACGGGCTCCTTGAGCAGCGTGCGGTCCACGCAGGCGCCCTCACAAAGGACCTCTGTAGGAC
>JABDJZ010000069.1 GCA_013003255.1 Rhodothermales bacterium | reverse complement strand
CGTTGTCGATCGAATCGAAGCTGCGCAGCTCGTTGCCTTCAACGCGCTTGGCCAGCACCGTGGTGATCGCCGCCGTGAGGGTGGTCTTGCCGTGGTCAACGTGACCAATCGTGCCCACGTTCACGTGGGGCTTGTTACGCTGAAATGTCTCCTTCGCCATGACTTACTGTCTGGGTAATTTCCTTTGAAGTGGTGCCTTATCAGGCAGTGACGCCCTTGGACGTCGCGATGATCTCCTCTGCGACTGCCTTGGGAACGCCGGCGTAGTGATCGAACTGCATGCTGTAGATCGCCCGTCCCTGGGTGATCGAGCGCATGTCAGTCGAGTATCCGAACATGTTTGAGAGCGGGACGAACGCCTTGATGACCTGCGCATCCTGGCGCTGGCTCATGTTGTCGATCCGTCCGCGGCGGCTGTTGAGGTCACCGATCACGTCTCCCATGTACTCTTCCGGAGTCACGACCTCGACGGCCATGATGGGCTCCATGATCTGCGGCTTGGCCTTGCGTGACGCTTCGCGGAATGCCATCCGGCCTGCGATTTCGAAGGCCATCTGGTCCGAGTCAACCGCGTGGAACTTGCCGTCATACAGGCGGGCGCGGACGCCTTCGACTGCATATCCGGCGAGCGGCCCCTGGTCCATGGCGGACTTGATGCCCTTCTCGACCGGCTGGATGAACTCGCGCGGGATGGAACCACCCTTGATCTCATCGATGAACTCGAGTCCAACGAATCCTTCCTCGGCGGGACCAATCTCGATCCAGACCTCGGCGAACTGCCCACGCCCACCGGTCTGCTTCTTGTGCTGGTAGCGCAGGTCCACGGCCTCGCTGAGCGCCTCGCGGTATGCCACCTGCGGCTTGCCAACGTTGGCTTCCACCTTGAACTCGCGCTTCAGGCGATCCACGATGATCTCGAGGTGCAGCTCGCCCATTCCGGCGATGATGGTCTGCCCGGTCTCGTGATCCACGGACACCTTGAAGGTGGGATCCTCTTCTGCCAGTTTCTGAAGCCCAACGCCAAGCTTGTCGTTGTCAGCCTTCGTCTTCGGCTCGATGGCAATCCGGATAACAGGCTCCGGAAATTCCATCTGCTCCAGGATGATCTGATTGGAGGGATCGCAGAGCGTATCGCCCGTGTAAACCTCCTTCAGTCCGACCGCGGCAGCAATGTCGCCTGCCCGAACCGTATCGACATCCTCACGACTGTTGGCGTGCATGAAGAGAATGCGACCGATCCGCTCCTTCTTGCCCGTGGACGTGTTGATGACAGCCGTTCCCTTGTCCAGGGTACCGGAGTACACCCGAATGAAAGTGATCTTACCGACATACGGGTCGGTGGCAATCTTGAATGCGATGGCGCTGAACGGCTCGCTGGGATCCGCTTTACGCTCCTCCTCCTCGCCGGTCTTCGGCACGACACCCTGAATGGCCGGCACGTCGAGCGGGCTGGGCAGGTAGTCGATGACGCCGTCGAGCAGGCGCTGAACGCCCTTGTTCTTGAACGCGGACCCACAGAAAACCGGGGTGATCTCCATGTTCAGCGTAGCCTCGCGAACTACCGCTTTGAGTTCCTCGGGCGTGATCTCCTCACCTTCGAGGTACTTCATCAGGAGATCGTCATGGCGCTCGGCCACGGCCTCGAGAAGGTTGATCCGCCAGTGGCGGGCGTCCTTCTTGAGATCATCCGGAATGTCGAACTCCTCCCAGGTGGCTCCCTTCGAGGTGTCGTCCCAGACAATGGCTTTGTTCGTGATCAGGTCGATGACGCCACGGAACATGGCCCCCTCTCCGATCGGCACCTGAACAGGCACAGGGTTGGCCTTGAGACGCTCGCGCATCTGCTGGATGGCCTCCTCGAAGTTGGCCCCGGTCCGGTCCATCTTGTTCACGAACGCGATGCGCGGAACACGATACTTATTGGCCTGACGCCAAACGGTCTCTGACTGGGGCTCTACGCCGCCGACGGCGCAGAACAGCGCTACGGCACCATCCAAAACCCGGAGTGAGCGCTCCACCTCCACGGTGAAGTCAACGTGCCCCGGGGTGTCAATGATGTTGATGCGGTAATCATTCCAGAACGCCTGGGTGGCAGCCGAGGTAATCGTGATACCACGCTCCTTCTCCTGCTCCATCCAGTCCATGGTGGCTCCACCCTCGTGGACCTCCCCCATGCGGTGCAGACGACCTGTGTAAAACAGGATCCGCTCCGTCGTTGTGGTCTTCCCGGCATCGATGTGGGCCATGATGCCGATGTTGCGCGTGCGCTCCAGGGCAAAACCGTTATTCGATGACATCTATCTACCTGTCGTTATTCGTTTGAAAAGGGACCGCCCGGGTCCTCCTAGAAGCGGAAGTGGCTGAAGGCCTTGTTGGCCTCTGCCATCCGGTGCGTGTCGTCCTTCTTCTTCATGGCACCGCCCTCGCCCTTGGCCGCGGCCATGAGCTCTGCAGCCAGACGATTGGCCATGCTTTTGTCGTTGCGGGCCTTGGCGTACTGGAGAATCCAGCGGAAAGCCAGCGCCGTACGCCGATCCGGACGAACCTCAATCGGCACCTGGTAGGTAGCTCCACCGACGCGGCGGCTACGCACCTCAACCAGCGGCGCCACGTTGTTGACGGCCTTTCGGAAGACCTCAACACCGGACTCACTTGACCGGTCCTCAATGAGGTTGAAGGCCTGATAGATGAGACGTCGGGCGACGCTCTTCTTGCCGCTTTCCATGACGGCGTTCACAAATCGGGATACCAGGATGTCACCGTGTACCGGGTCGGCTATCGGTGTCCGTCGTTCCGCTCTTCTTTTACGCATGGTCTACTCTCGTTCGCTCTTGCCTCGGGGGCCTGTGAGCAACTGAATGACTGGTTACGGGCGCTTCGCGCCGTACTTGGACCGGGACTGGCGGCGATCAGCGACGCCAGAGGTGTCGAGCGCGCCTCGCACGATGTGATACTTCACACCGGGAAGGTCTTTGACTCGGCCACCGCGAACCAGGACAATGGAGTGCTCCTGGAGGTTGTGTCCCTCACCAGGGATGTACGCAATGACCTCCACGCCATTGGTGAGGCGCACCTTGGCCACTTTCCGAAGAGCCGAGTTCGGCTTCTTGGGCGTCGTGGTGTAAACGCGAGTGCAAACGCCGCGACGCTGAGGGCACGAGGCCAGAGCCGGCGACTTGGTATTCTTGACCTTGTCGTGGCGCCCTTTGCGAACGAGCTGCTGGATTGTTGGCACGAGTACTTTCTTGTCTTTCCGGCCCCTTCGGACCGCCTGTGTTTCCGTTTCGCGACTGCGGGCCGCGATATGATTCAGCCTTTGAATATAGGTGGCTTGGTCACACCTACTCGGGAGGCTGCGTGAAGAAAGCGGCGGGCAGCAGCCCAAAATGACCAGAATCGGTGTTTTGGGCTAGGAGGGGGATATTGGACCTACAACCAAGTGATACATCGATATGTATCACTTGCCTATTTGGTCGGAATCGAGGGTTCAGTCGCCTTTGGGGGATGCCTTGCCGGACTCCCCTTCCCCGGCAACCTCTGATTCCTGCTCTGCAGTCTCGCCGGCGTCTGTCAGAGACTCGGCTTCGCCAGCTTCCACCGTGGACTCACCGGGCACGCCATCTCCGGTAGCCTCAGGCGCCGCGGCCACGGCACCATTGGAATGGAAATGGTCCAGCTGCACGTATTCCCCGTGCGGGCGGTCTCCCAGGATTTCGATCAGGTCCCTGGGGCCGAGTATTTCCTTCTTGAGGAGTGCCGCTGCCATCTCGTCGAGCAGCTCGCGCCTCGCCTCCAGGAGTACACGAGCGCGCCCCCTGACCTCATCGATGATGGATCGCACCTCTTCATCGATGGCCTTGGCCGTTGACTCAGAGTAGGGCTTCTCAAACATCGGGCTTTCGCCGGCATCACGCGACATGTTGAACGACACATAGCCGATTCGCTCACTCATGCCGTAGTCCACCACCATGGCGTACGCCATTTTGGTGATCCGCTCCAGATCATTCTGAGCACCGGTGGAAATGGCACCAAAGACAATCTCCTCAGCCACACGACCACCCATGGCCATGGTCATCCGGTCCACAAGAGCCTCGCGGGTATACAGATAGCGCTCCTCAGGGAGGTACTGCGCATAGCCCAGGGCCGCCAGGCCGCGCGGCACGATGGAGACCTTGACCACCGGGTCGGTGTATTTGAGGTACCACCCCGTGATGGCGTGACCCGCCTCATGGAAGGC
>JABDJZ010000001.1 GCA_013003255.1 Rhodothermales bacterium | reverse complement strand
GTAGCAGTGCCCGCCATTGAAGGGATGCCGACCAACGTGGCCGAGCGCCGCCTGCTGGCAGCCGGCCTGGATACCGGTGGCATCGGCAGGAAGCTCGCTCAGGTCCGCTCCCAAACCGTAGCTGCGGGCACGTCGAGGCCCGTCTGGTCCCGGGTGCGCGCAGAGACCGCTGAACTCAGTCTGGACGCCATGCCTGACCTGTCAGGGTGGACCGTCCGTGATGCCGCCTTCTGGCTGCGTGAGCGAGGTATTGAGGTTCGGGTCGAAGGCACCGGAAGTGTGCGTCGCCAATCACCACCGGCCGGGGCGGAGATCCCTGCCCAGGCAACCCTTACTGCCGGTGATTGAGACCATGACCAGATCAGGCGCCACCCTATATCTCGACGGCCTCGCCGGGCGACTCGCAGACGCGGGACTCGTGGCGCCGGGCAGTACCGGCGGTCTGGACGATGTCCGGATTACCGCGGTCACGGCCGATTCACGCGAGGCGGCCCCCGAGAGCCTATTCGTGGCCGTCCCGGGCACCCAGTTTGACGGGCATGACTTTGTGGAACAGGCCGTGGCAGCGGGCGCATCGGCACTGGTAGTGGAGCGGCCCATCGAAGCAGATGTCCCGCAGATCCTGGTTTCCGATGCTCGCCGGGCGTTGGCCCAGCTTGGTGCGGCGCTGGCGGGTGATCCGGCTGAGAGACTTGCCATGGCGGCAGTCACGGGGACGAATGGAAAAACCACGACGGCGTGGCTGATTGCCCAGGCCCTCAACGCTGCCGGACACCGATGCGGATACATCGGCACTATTGGCTGGGGAATGCCCGACGCCCTTGCCCCGACTACCCACACCACGCCGGACCCCGTCCGTCTCCACCAAACGCTCGCCGATCTGGAAGCCTCGGGCTGCAGGGCCTGCGCCATGGAGGCATCTTCGCACGCCATAGACCAGGAGCGAACGGCCGCCATTCCGTTCGCCGCCGCGGCGTTTACGAATCTGACCCGGGACCATCTGGACTACCACGGCACCGTGGAGGCCTACCTGGATGCCAAGGCACGGTTGTTTGAGAGCCTGCCTGCGGAATCCCTGGCCGTTCTCAACACAGATGACGAGGCGGGCCGCGCGATTGCCGGTCGAACGCGGGCCGACGTGCTGACGTACGGAACGGAATCGTCGGCTGATGTGAGGCTCGCCATTGTCTCGGATCGGGCTGGACTTCGCCTCAAGCTGGACGGTCACGACGCCCGGTTCAAGGTCTCCGGCTCATTCAACGCCTACAACCTGGCGGCGGCGTACGGTGTGCTGGCCGCCTACGGCCTTGATCCCGCCGAGCGGATTGCCGCGCTGGGTGAGGCGGAACCCGCGCCCGGTCGTTTTGAGATTGTCCCCATCAGGAAGGACCGCGTCGCGGTAATCGACTACGCGCACACCCCGGACGCGCTGCGCAACGTCCTTGAGGCCGCGCGCGGCATCGTTCCCGCCGGAGCCCAGCTCTGGTGCGTGTTCGGATGCGGCGGCGAGCGGGATGAGGGCAAGCGGCCCATCATGGGCGGGATTGCAGAGGCCCTCGCGGACCGGGTGGTTGTCACGTCAGACAACCCGCGTCGCGAAGATCCCCAGGTCATTCTCGACCACATTCGCGAAGGCGTTCGGCAGCCCGAGCACATGCAGTGGATCGTGGATCGCGCCGAGGCGGTCAACCGGGCCGTCCAGGCCTCTGGCGTGGGTGACGTAGTGGTTGTGTCCGGAAAGGGACCGGAATCCTACCAGGTCATCGGGACGGAGCGGATTCCGTACTCCGACATGGCGCAGGTAAAGAGCGCAGCGGGGGTCTGATATGCTCTATTACCTGATGCAGTACCTCGAAGCCCAATTCCAGCCGCCGGGATTCCAGGTAATCCAGTTCATCACGGTTCGGGCTGCACTGGCTGCGATTACGGCGCTGTTCATCTCGATGATCATCGGCCGGCGCATCATTCGATGGCTGGCCGCCAAGCAGATCGGGGAGTCCGTGCGCGAGGGCATTCACGCCGGGAGCGTGGATCACTCGCACAAGAGCGGCACGCCGACCATGGGTGGGCTGATCATCGTATTCGCGGTGCTGGGAGCCACGGTCCTGTGGGGTGCCATTGCCGAGGTCTACGTCTGGCTTGCCTGTGTGGCCACGGCCTGGATGGCCGCCTTCGGATTTGCCGACGACTACATCAAGGTGGTCAAGCAGGACAAATCAGGGCTGCCGGCGCGGATCAAGCTGATCGGCCAGCTTTCGCTGGGTCTCTTTGTCGGGGTGATCATCTATTTCCACCCCGCCTTCCAGGAGTTCAACACGCTGACTTACCTGCCATTCGTGGCCGGTGAAACGCTGGACTACAACTTCCTCGGGGATCTCTTCGGCGGCGTTGATCTGGGCTGGGTGATCTACATCCCGGTGGTGGTCTTCATCGTGACGGCGGTCTCCAACGGGGTTAACCTGACTGACGGGCTGGACGGGTTGGCGGCCGGAACCACGGGTATCGTCGCGCTCGGGTTGACCGTCCTTGCGTACACCGCAGGAAACGCCATCTTCGCGGACTTCCTCAACGAGACGCTCCTCTTGGGCGCGGGCGAGCTGGCCGTATTCACGCTGGCTCTGGCCGCCGCCTGCTTCGGTTTCCTCTGGTACAACGGATTCCCGGCGTCGGTATTCATGGGAGACACCGGGTCCCTGGCGCTTGGCGCTGCGGTGGGTACATCGACCCTTCTCATTCGGAAGGAGCTGCTGCTCCCGCTGCTCTGTGCGGTCTTCTTTGTCGAGTCCCTCTCGGTGATCATCCAGACCGGCTGGTTCAAGTACACGCGCAAGAAGACCGGGACCGGTCGGCGGGTCTTCCGCATGGCACCCATTCATCACCACTGGGAGGCCGGTGGGATGCATGAGAACAAGATCGTGGTCCGTTTCTGGATCGTCACGGCCATCACGGTGGTCGCCACCCTCCTCATCCTCCGCATCCGATGAGTCTGGGACCACGCCATAGCGTCCGGGGATCACGCGCCACCATTGTGGGTGCTGCCCGCAGCGGCATGGCCGCGGCGCGGCTGCTCAACGCTTACGGTTCGCGCGTATTTGTCACCGAGTCCGGAAGGATGTCGGCGGAAGACGAGAATGAACTGCGCGATCTCGGCGTGGCCTACGAGTTTGGTGGGCACACCTCAACCGGCCTGGATGCTGACTTCCTGGTCACGAGTCCGGGCGTGCCCCCCGGCGCTTCCCTGCTGGTGCAGGCCCGGGAAAACGAGACCCCGGTCTATTCCGAAATCGAAGTAGCGTCGTGGTTCTGCACGGCCCCGGTAATCGGCATCACCGGGTCCAACGGAAAGACTACGACCACATCCCTGACGGGCCACGTGCTCTCGCAGTCCGGTCGGAAAACCTGGGTGGCAGGCAACATCGGCTTGCCGTTCGCCGCCATCGTGGATCGCGTTTCGGCCGAAGACGTGGTGGTTCTGGAGGTGTCCAGCTTTCAGTTGGAGCACACCGCCACCTTCCGTCCCCGCATCTCGATCCTGCTCAATATCACGCCGGATCATCTGGACCGGTACGGGGGCAGCATGTCCCGGTACGCCGCCGCGAAGTATCGCCTGTGCGCCTACCAGGGCCAGGGCGACACCCTCATATACAATCTCGACGATCCTCTGTTGGAGGATCTCGCCTATCGGACTCCTGAACTGGACCGGCTTGGAATCTCCCTGGAGAAGACCACGGCGGCCGGATATGTCAGGGACGACACCATTCACCTGTGCCTCGACGGCAAAGACGAACCCCTTATGGAGACGGAGCAACTGGCTCTCCGAGGAAAGCACAACCTGTACAACTCCCTGGCCGCGGCAGTAGCCGCGCGCGTGATGGAGGTGCGAAGTGACGTGGTCCGCGAAAGCCTGGCCACGTTCGAAGGCGTGCCCCACCGACTCGAGCCCGTCCGGGAGGTCCAGGGTGTCCGCTACATCAACGACTCGAAAGCCACGAACGTGAACGCGGTCTGGTATGCCCTGGAGAGCATGCGCGACCCCGTGATACTGCTGGCCGGCGGCCGGGACAAGGGCAACGACTACGGGCCGCTGCGTCCGCTTGTCAGCCAGAAGGTCAAATCGCTGGTCTGCTTCGGGGAGGCGGCCGGCGTGATTGCCGAGGCCGTCGGGGATGCGGCCGGAAGGAGCCTCCGAGCCCGTGACCTGGAGGAGGCGCTGGAACTGGCCTCCGCAGAAGCACAATCCGGTGACGTGGTTCTGCTGAGTCCAGCGTGTGCCTCGTTTGACCAATTCGACAACTATGAACAGCGCGGCAACGCGTTCAAGCGGCTGGTGAACAACCTGTAAGTGAGGGCCTACCTGAACTCCATACTGGTACGCGATCCGCTCGACAAGTACGTCGTGCTGGTTACCCTGGCGCTGTCGGCCATGGGCGTGGTGGCTGTGTACAGCGCCGTGTCGTACCTGGCGGACACCAAGATGGGGGGTGACACGAGTGGTCTGCTGATGCGTCACGTGTTGCGCATGGGACTGGCGCTGGCCGTCATGATGGCCGTCTCCTACATCGACTATCGCCTGATCGCGCGCTATGGGAAGGTGCTCCTGCTGGCGAGTCTGGCTTTGCTCGTGGTGGTGAAACTGGTGGGGGTTGCCAGTGGTGGTGCCACCCGCTGGCTATCCATCGCCGGATTCGGGTTCCAGCCTTCTGATCTGGCACGAGTCAGCCTGATTCTCTACGCCGCGTGGCTCCTGGCCAAGAAGCAGACCTACATCGGGTCCTTCTCACGCGCCTTTGCCCCGCTCCTCTTCTGGATGATCGTGACGGGGATCCTGATCGGGATGGAGGATCTGTCGACTGCCCTGGTGGCACTGACCGCGGTCGGCGCGATGGGCTTTGTGGCGCGTGTGCGCATCTGGCAGTTGCTGGCGGTGGCCGGCATCGTGCTGACGCTCGGCTACGCGCTGCTGCTGACTTCGCCCAACCGGGCGGCGCGGGTGGAGTCTTTTGTGGGCGTCAAGCTCTTCCCCCACACTTCCGCGGAGCGGGTCTTCTCTGACGCAGACGAAGGATACCAGTCGCGTCAGGCCCGCATCGCCATTGCCATGGGCGGGCTAACCGGGAAAGGACCAGGCAAGAGCACCCAGCGGAATTTCCTCCCCGAGGCGTACAACGACTTCATCTTTGCCATCATTGCCGAGGAGTACGGCGCCGTGGGCGCCTTTGCCGTGCTGGCACTCCTGATGGCGTTTCTGTTCCGGGGCTTCCTTCGAATAGCCCGGCACGCGCCGGACCCCCTGGGGCTGTTTCTTGCGATCGGGTTGACGGCCTCCATATCGATCTACGGGTTTGCCAATGCAGGGGTGGCGAGCGGCTTGCTGCCGGTGACCGGCCTGCCACTGCCGTTCGTCTCCTACGGCGGGACGTCGATGCTCGTCAGCGGCGCCATGGTGGGCATGCTCCTCAACATTTCGAGGCAGCTGCGATGAAACGACCCGCTCGCATACTCATGGCTGCCGGCGGAACGGGTGGACACATCTACCCGGCGATTGCCGTAGCGCACGCGGTTCGGCGGCAGGTGCCGGACTCGGCCGTAGCCTTCGCCGGGACCCAGGACCGCATCGAATGGGACGCGGTGCCACGGGCCGGATACCCCATCTACCCGATCACTGCGGCCGCCATAAGCCGCTCGTCTGCTGCGGCGAACCTCAAGGTGCCATTGAAGCTGCTGAAGGGCGTGCGCCAGAGTCTGCGGCTGGTCCGTGACTTTGACGCGGACGTGGTTTTCGGCGCCGGCGGTTTCGTGGCCGGGCCGGTGGGCCTGGCGGCCTGGATGAGCCGCAGGCCACTGGTCATTCAGGAGCAGAATGCGTTTGCCGGCGTGACCAATCGCCTCCTCGGCCGTGTGGCCGAGCAGATCCACATCGCATTTCCGGAGGCTGCGGGGGCCTTCCCGGAGGATCAGGTGGTACTCTCAGGCAATCCCGTTCGTGCTGAACTGGTGGGCGTGGATCGGGCCGAGGCGCGGAAACGCCTGGGGCTGCCCGAGACAGGGCCGGTGGTGCTGTCCTTCGGTGGATCCGGTGGAAGCCAGGCGCTGAACGAAGCACTGCTGGAAGGTCTGGACCATTTCCTCGCTCAAACAGACGCGCACCTGTACTGGCAGACCGGAAGCCGGTATCACGAACGGGTGGTAGCGCAGGCGCCCAGCCATCCCAGGGTTCACATCCACGAATATCTGCACGACATGCCGGCGGCATACGCCGCGGCGGATATCGCGCTGTGCCGCTCGGGCGCCAGTACCTGCGCCGAACTCCTGGTGACGGGTACGCCGGCCCTGCTGGTGCCGTCGCCAAACGTGGCCGAGGATCACCAGACCCACAACGCGCGGAGCCTGGTGACCGTCGGTGCCGCAGAACTCCTCCCGGAGGCCGAGTTGAGGGAGCAGTGGGTGGCCCGCGTCCGCCAGCTGCTGACGCAGGCCGAGACGCTGTCGACCATGAGAAAGGCGGCCGCCGAAACACGCATCACCGATGCCGCAGACCGGATCGCAGGGTCCATTTTGCGACTCGCAGAAAGGAGGGCCGCCGCATGAGCGAACATCGAGGACTTCCCGGTTTTGCGCGCTATCGCAAGGTCCACATGGTGGGCATCGGCGGCATCGGCATGAGTTCCATCGCCGAGGTCCTGCTGATCCGCGGCTTCGAAGTCTCCGGGTCGGACCTCACGCTCTCGGACGTCACTGAGCACCTGGAAACGCTCGGCGCTACCATTTATGAGGGCCACGATGCCTCCAACGTGGGAGACGTTCAGGTGGTGGTCCATTCGTCGGCCGTGGACAGGGATACCAATCCCGAAACGCGCGAGGCCATCAGCCGCCGGATTCCGCTGATTCCACGGTCGGTGATGCTGGCCGAGCTGATGCGCACCAAGTTTGGAATCGGCATCGCGGGCACCCACGGGAAAACCACGACCACGTCCATGGCCGGCCTGGTGGTTGGCGAGGGCGGGTTTGATCCCACGGTGATTGTCGGCGGCAAGGTTTCGGCCTTCGGATCGAACGCGGTGCACGGTGAGGGAGAGATCATCCTGGTGGAGGCGGACGAATATGACCGCACCTTCCTGCGACTCACGCCCTCCCTGGCGGTCATAACCAACATCGAGGAAGACCACCTCGACATCTACGATGATCTGGATGACCTGCTGGAAGCATTCGTCCAGTATGCCAACTCCGTCCCGTTCTTCGGTGCCACCATCGTGTGTCTGGATGACGCCAACGTACAGCAGATCATCAGCCGGATTGACCGTCGCGTGGTGACCTACGGGACCCGAAGGCAGGCCGACGTCCGCGCGGCGCGCATCGAACAGCACGAACTGTCGATGAGCTTCGACGTGGTCCGCTATGGGGAGACGCTGGGGCGCGCCACGCTGGACGTCCCGGGACATCACAATGTCCTCAATGCGCTGGCGGCCATCACGGTGGGACTCGAACTCGAGATGCCATTTGATGAGATCACCGCCGGCCTGGCCAGATTCTCCGGCGTGCGGCGTCGGCTGCACGTGCTTGGCAACATCGGCGATGTCACGGTGGTCGATGACTACGCCCACCACCCCACCGAGATACTCGCCACGCTGGAAGCCGCTGGCAACTCGTGGCCGGATCGTAGAATCGTGGCGGTCTTTCAGCCGCACCTCTACTCCCGGACCTCCGACTTCAAGGAAGGATTCGCGCGCGCGTTCTTCGACGCAGATGTCTTGGTCCTGACCGACATCTACGGGGCCCGCGAGGTGTCTGAGGATCAGATTTCCGGTGCGACGCTGGCGCGCCTGGCCGAATCTTACGGCCACCGCGTGGTGCACTACGTGCCCGACAAAGCAGACCTGGCCACATACGTTACGGGACTCGTTGAACCGGGCGATGTGGTGGTCGCCATGGGCGCCGGTGACATCTGGCGCTCGTCGCGCGAACTGCTCGAACGCATCCAGGCCGCCGTGGCGGAGGGTAGCCTGTGAAGCGAGTAGTTACGGTCATTGTTGTGACGGCCCTGGTGGGCGTGCTGGCGTACCTCGGCTGGAGTTGGCTGGACGGCGCGCAGGTGGAGGCCATCACGGTGCGTGGAGCCGTCCATGCCGATTCGTCCCAGATTGTAGCGCTGGCCGGTGTCGAGGTCGGGACTGCCCTCATGGACGTCTCACCGGAGTTTCTGGCCGACCGCGTGCGACGCCATCCCTGGGTTCAGGCGGCCTCCGCCTCAAGGCAGCCCACCGGTACGCTTGTAATCAACGTCCGCGAAAGGGAGCCGGTAGCACTGGCCCTGGATGCACGCGGCGTCCCCGACTATTACCTGGATGCCGCCGGATACCGGATGCCGGCGGTGCCCGGCCCGGTTGTGGATGTCCCCATTGTCCGCGGGGTCCGCGAGGCGTACCACCCGGTGGTGCCCGTGTCGAATCCCGCTCTGCGTCGATTCATCGCGCTGCTTCCGGATCTCGAGGCCTTCGAGAACGCCCTGCTCTCGGAAATTCACGAGACGGAGAGCGGAATCGACATCTACACCGCGGTGACTCCCAGCGGGCAGTCCCTGAGGGTCCGCCTCGGCCGCGATCACTTTGACCAGAAGCTGGATCGGCTGCAGTCCTTCTGGATGCAGGCTGTTCTGGCCCGCCCTGAAACCCGATACGACTGGGTTGACCTCCGCTTTGACGGCCAGGTAGTCACCCGGGAACGTGCATGAAACAGAATGAGGACCCCATGGAGGAGTTGAACGATCAAATTGTTGTCGGACTCGACATCGGAACGACGAAAGTCTGCGCGGTGGTGGCCACTACCGACGAGCTGGACCGGATCAACGTCCTCGGCGTGGGGATGGCCGAATCCGACGGGCTCAACCGGGGCGTCGTCGTCAACATTGACAAGACCGTAGCAGCAGTCCGTGTAGCGGTCGGTGAGGCCGAACGCATGGCGGGCGTGACGGTCAACAGCGTCATCGCGGGCATTGCCGGAGACCACGTCCAGAGCTTTCAGAGTCGCGGCGTTGTCACCATCTCGAACCGGGATGGAGAGATCACCGAGGGCGATGTCCAGCGACTCCTCGAGGACACCACCCACGTGGCCATGCCGGCCGACCGCGAGATCCTGCACGTGATCCCGCAGGAGTTCATTGTCGATGGGCAGGACGGCGTTGCCGACCCCGTCGGCATGGCAGGCGTTCGCCTCGAGGCCAATGTGCACATCATCACGGGTCTGGTCTCGGCGGCCAAGAACATTTACCGGTGCATCGAGAAGGCCGGCTACGAAGTGGCCGACATCGTGCTGGAGCCGCTGGGCTCCTCCTTTGCCGTCCTGCATCCTGATGAAAAGGAAGTCGGCGTAGCACTCATCGACATCGGAGGCGGCACCACGGACATCGCCGTTTTCGAGGACAACACCATCCGGCACACGGCCGTCATTGCGGTGGCCGGCAATAAGGTCACTGATGACGTTCGGAAGGGTCTCGGACTCATGCGGGACCAGGCCGAGCGGCTGAAGTGCACCTACGGGATGGCGCTCGTAGATCTGGTGGCTGAAGACGAACAAATTGCCATTTCCGGGATCGGCGGACGTGGTGAGAAGTTGGTCGGACGCTCCACGCTGGCGCAGATCATCCAGCCCCGCATGGAGGAGATCCTGGAGATCGCGGCCATCGAAATCAAGCGCAGCGGATACGGCCGTCATCTTTCCGCAGGCGTGGTACTGACCGGCGGCGGTTCGCTGGTCACCGGTTCTGCGGCACTGGCTTCCGAAATCCTTGGTTTCGAGACACGCCTCGGCAAGCCCATGGGCCTCGCCGGCGGCATGGTCAAGGAAGTCAGCGATCCCAAGTTTGCCACGGCCGTCGGCCTGGTCCTCTATGGGCTGCGTCCCGAGATGATTGGCGGTACTCCCTTCCGCTCCGATATGGTGTCCCGCGACACCCGATCCACGGAAGAAACCGGAGAACGCCTGGTTGGCCGCATCGCCAATCGCATGAAGACCTGGTTCGACGAACTCTAGCTACCCCTACCCCCGACAATCCCCATAGACCCGGTTGCTCGCCGGGTCTGATGAGCAGGTGTTCCGGCCTGCTCGCTAAAACAGCCCAAACCCCCCATTGGAGGAAACGATGGACAACTCATTCAGCTCACACTTTGCGTTCGATGACGCACTCAACGACGAAGCGAAAATCGCGGTCGTCGGTGTTGGTGGCGGCGGCGGAAACGCCGTCAACAACATGATCGAAAAGGGCATCCACGGCGTGGAGTTCTTTGCAATCAACACGGACTCCCAGGCTCTGTCCATGAACCTGGCACCGACCAAGCTGCAGGCGGGACGGGATCTTACCAAGGGTCTCGGCGCCGGCGCACGGCCGGCCGTTGGCGCTCACGCCATTGAGGAGACCCGCGAGGATCTGACCGAGCTCCTGCGCGGCTTCGACATGATCTTCATCACGGCCGGAATGGGAGGCGGCACCGGAACCGGCGGCGCGCCAATCGTGGCGGCCATCGCCAAGGAACTCGGGATTCTCTCCGTCGCCATTGTCACCAAGCCTTTCGACTGTGAAGGGCGGCGGCGTCACCAGGCGGCCGAGACGGGCATCCAGCTTCTCAAGGAGAATGTGGATACCCTGATCATCATCCCGAACGAGCGTCTACTGGACATTGCCGATGTGGATACGACCCTGATGGACGCCTTCGGAAAGGCCGACGAGGTCCTCTACAACGCAACACGCGGCATCAGTGACCTGATCACGGTGCACGGCCTCATCAACCTGGACTTTGCCGACGTTCGCACCACGATGCAGGAGGGCGGTACCGCGCTCATGGGTGCGGCCATGGCGGCAGGTGACAGCCGGGCCGAGAAGGCGGCCACGGAGGCACTCTCGAGTCCGCTGCTGGACGGACTGTCCATTCACGGCGCCCGAAACGTCCTCGTCAACATCACCGCCGGCAAGTCTCTCGGGATCCGGGAGGCCACCGCGGCGACGAGCATCATTCAGCGTGAGGCTGGGGATGACGTCGAGGTGATCTTCGGTACCGTCATCGATGAGGAGATGGGTGATGAGCTGAGAATCACGGTCATCGCGACCGGATTTGACGGCCCGAGCCGGTCCACGGCCCAGGGTACCGGAAAGACGCGGAAGCTGCCGCTTGATGAAGCCGGTCCCGTCATTCAGTACAAGGGAGAGGAGGCGCTCCAGAAGCTGGACATGCCGGCCTATCAGCGTCGCAATTCGTCATCGGTATCCGTTGAGCCGCCGAGCAAGGCCGCGGGCGATGGGGCACCGCCACAGTCGCGAATCCGTCGCCTGAATGCCGAGGACATGGAACGCCGACCGCAGGCAGTTTCCACCGACAAGGAGGAGATGCCGGCTTTTCTCCGAAAGATGCTGGACTAACAATCCAACACTGGTGTGATGCGGTCGAAGGGCCGGGTGACACCACTACCTCCTGTATCTGCAACCGGGTATTGAGCACACCCGGCACACCGCGGGCTGTCGGTGATGCAGATGAATCAGGGTTCGGTCGACGTGAGCCGCGTCCCAAGGGGCGCGGCTCGCGTCGTTTCATACTAGTTTCCGGCTCCACGCGCCCGTTTCGTTCTCGCCTCCATGCTGAGACGTTTTCTGCCCATAGTGCTGCCGGTCTTGATGTTGTCTGTCTCCGGCGTATCAGCCAGGCAGATCCAGGACCAGGCAGGCCTCGGGATGGCATGGTCCAAACCCGACGATCCAATCAGGGCGGCGGCAGACCTCCGGGCGATGGCAGACCTGGGCGTACGCGCGGTCAGGACCAATGTGTGGGACGACCGGCTGCTGTTTGACCTGGCGGACACCCTGGGGATTGCGGTCTTCCAGGAAGTACCGCTCTACTTCCCGGCCTACCCGGTACTGGCCGATACAGCAGCACATCTCAGGCGAGTGGTTCAGCGCCTCGCCCGGGAGGGGCGTGTGCAGGCAGTAGGACTCGCGTTCGCGCCCGATACGTCAGACCCGCGCACCTGCGCGCTCCTGTCCGGCCTCACGGCCGAGGCCGACGGGCGGATCCATACGTACGTGGTGTCTGTGCTTGACCGTCCCCGTTCCTGCGGCGACGCAGTGGATTTCGTGCTCTTCGGACACCACAGTCCCGAGGCCGACGGCCAGGTGCATCTGGCGGAATTCGGAGCCTCTGCCCTTCCGGACCCGCAAGGGCAAGCCGACTACTTTGCGGACCACCTTCCAGGACGCTTGCAGCAGCCACTATGGACCTTCGTGGCGCACTGGGCCGATCCCAGCGTCAACATGGAGTTCGCCGCTACTCCGGGTACGATGGGTTGGGGCCTGCACACGGCGGATGGTGCATCGCGTCCCGCAGTGCGCATCGTCGAGGGCGCGTCTGTCCGGGGCCAGCAGGTCTTCGCGAGGGGAGTCCCCGCGCCGCCCCTGCCACCCGCCTACCGGTATGTCCTGGCAGGCTGGGTGGTGCTGTTGGTCTTGCTGGTGGCGTATGCGCAGTCACCCCGCTTGCGATCGCTGTACGCCCGGTACTTTGCTGCCCACGGGATTTACCGGGTAGCCGTCGCAGAGAATCGGGACCCGATGTACGCTTCGACGGCCACGCTGCTGGCGTCGATGAGTCTCCTGTTCGGCATGGTCAGTGACCAGGCCATCCGGTCCTATTCGCATCATCCGGCCTACGCCGCTGTCTGGTACTGGGTATCGCCCGAAAACCGGGCCACCCTCGACGCCCTCATCGGAAACCCGTTCTGGCTGACCACGCTGATAGCGGTCCTGGCCCTACTGGGAGTCGGCACATGGGTGGCTGCCTGGTATTTCGCTGCGGCCCGGCCGGCGGGAGCCCGTGCCTCCCAGGTGCTCATCCTGTCCGTATGGCCGCGATGGCCAGTCTTCGCCACGCTCCCGGTGGTCATGCTGATCGCGGCCGGGTCCTGGGGCGATGTGGCGGCCCGGCTATCGGTGGCGTGGGTTATGGTGACCGGGGCATGGAGCACCGTCCGGACCAATATCGATGCGGCGTCCGTCTTCCGCCTGGGTCCGCTGGGCGTCGCGATGCTGTGGCTGATGACGCCGTTCGTTCCGATTCTGCTGGCCGGGATTTACCTCTGGGCACAGTATGGATCGCACATCAGCTTCCTGCGAACACTGGTGTTGCTTGGCTGACCCTCCCTTCGTGGCTTCCGTCCCGTCTGCCGACCGCGTGTCTCAGCGAGTGCGCCTGACCTGTAGGTCATCGAAGTCCACCACGGCAACGCCGTCCACGGAGTCCGAATCACTCCAGAGGAAGATGGCGGTGGGGCGACTCGGGGGAGTTCTGCCGTGCAGTGCCTCAAAGTCCGCCCGGACATCACGCTCGAGCTCTATCCAGTGACCTAGACCGTCTTCTCCCCAGGAGGAGACCACCAACACCTTGAGCCCTCCGTAGGACTCGGTCGATCCGGCGGGCAGCGTGGAGCTGTAGGAGTACTTGATTCCACGCGGACGACCCAGCCAGTCCTGATCAAAGATCACATAGACGGCTGCACCGGTATCGTTCAGCTGGTTGCGATCCTCACGCGCACCAACCGGCAACTCGTGCGCGCGCCAGCGCCAGGCCAGGACCGGCTTTTCGTTGACGTCCCAGTCCAGGCCTTCGCCGGAACGGAGGATGATGCGATGGGCGTTGTCACGGACGGTGGCGCGAATGAACTTGTTGCCACCCTCCGCCATCACCTCGAAGCGTTCTTCGTCGGTTTGCAGGGTGCCGTTGACCGGCCGAACGTCCTTTCGGTCCTGATAGGTGTACCAGCCGAGGGGGAGGCCGCCTACCTCGAATCGCTCGAAGTCCTCAAGCTTTGCGCACTGCCTGGTGTCCGAGCAGGAAAACGAGGCCTGCGCGAGAGCGGAGGGCACCGCAATGGTACCCAGCAGGGTGTACAGCACTAATAGGGGCAACGGGCGCATGCAGGGCCAAATACGGTCAGCAGTTAGAGTTCCGCCGTCCGCAAAAGTTACCGGGGCCCGGACGCCCGGGCAGCCAGGGCCTTTTCCGCGTGGGCCAGCATCTCGGGGGTATCTACGTCCTGCCAGAAGCCGCCCTGGATGTCCAGCGTCCGCATGAGACCGCGGGATGCCAGCGTCTGGACACCGTTGGACAGGGATACGTCGCCGTGCTTGTCGTAGTACGCCCGTAGCGCGTCAAGCAGGGCGCGTGTGCACACGAATACGCCCGTATCAATGCAGTTGTACGTGGCGATGGTCTTGCCAATGGAGGCGATACGCCCATCCTCCTCCAGCACCTTGGTGGCGTCATCCAGATCGAAGACTCCGTCGATGTCGTAGTCCACTAGCAGCGTGGCGCCTTCTTCAGGGGGACGGTGGCGCCCGGCCAGCTCCATGACCTCATCGCCTACAAGATGGTCCGCCATCACCAGAATGAAGACGTCCTCGAT
>JABDJZ010000011.1 GCA_013003255.1 Rhodothermales bacterium | reverse complement strand
GAGTCGGACTTCGCCGGTGCCGAACCCGTGGTCTCGGCCACAATCCTGCGAACGTCGTCGGCCGTCAATCCCATCGCCGCTGTGCTGTCCGCGGTCTGATCCAGGGAACGTGCAGGCTGCGCTGCCTGGGCCGAGAGCGCAGGCCGAAGCTCGCCGGTCGCCGGATCCAGATAGTACACCGCGTCCTGGGCCTGGGCGGCTGCGCCGAATCGGATGTAGATCTCGCCCTCGTCCGGTACGGGGACGGTGATCCAGTCGCGGCGTTTTTCCTGCACGACCGTCTTGGTCACCGGCATCGACTCCTCCATCACCACCTTCTGAAGGACGGTTGAGGAATCGGGGCTAGCGAGTGAATCGACCACAGTGACCACCTCAGCGGACACTCCTGTGACGATCGGTTTGGCTTCGGTCGGCACAGATGCAGCGTTGGCGGCAGCGCTCGCCACCGTCAGCTCTTCAACCAACTGACGTTGGCGCTCCAGCTCGGCCCGCAGCGCGGCGAGTTCCGGATCAATGCCTGGCTCGACAGATGCCACGGGTGTCTCCTTCCGGGCCCGGATACCGCTGCGTCCAAGTTCAAAGGTCACCCCACCGTAGTACATCCAGGAGGTATTAACCGATGTCGGACTGGCGATCGCATCAGGCGATTCCGTGCTCGTGAGCAGCGTCTTGACGCCGCCGTGCACACTGAAGAAGCGCCCTGCGCTTACCGAAGTGCCGAGACCGGCCATCGCGAAAGGCTGGTCCTCTGCACCCTCTACTCCGTAGTCTCCCAACGCGTCGAGGTAGCCACCACCGATGCTGAGAGCTGGCCGGAAGCGTCGTGCCGGAGAGCCAAAACGCATCTTCAGTTCCCCGCCGTAAGCCTGCAGATCCTCAAAGGCCAGGCTGCCCTCATCGGTCAGCCCACGCCAGTAGAATCCACGCAGACCGAGGTACGGACCGAGGTCAACCCCGGCTGAGACGCCGGACATACGCTGTGACTCAGCGTATCCGAGCTCCGTGGCAAAGTCCACCTGTCCGGCAAAGGGCTCTACTTCCAGGCGAACCGCGCTGAAGCCCCGACCGAACTGCTGGGACATGGCCCGATCAAGTTCAGTCAGCGTCCCCCGGGAGCGGCCTCCAAGATCGAACGACACGCCGGCACCGATAGCATAGTAGCCGACGCCAATCGTATTGAAGTCCTCTCTGGCCAGGGCGACCGCGGTCAGGTCCCCGTCAGAAAGCAGGACGGAGGCATTCTGGCGCCAGCCGTGGCGCTGAGCCTCAAGGGTAAATGTGATCCGATCCTGCCAGCGATAGAGCAGACCCAGGGTACCACCGAGGTAGATGGTCTCCGATCGGTCCAGTCCGTCCGGGCTGAGTGAGAGCACGCCTGTGCCAATGCTCGCGTAGGGCACGGCGCGTCCCCGGCCGAAGTTCACTTTGAGGTCAGCGCCGTACTGAAGGAGCTTGGTGTCCCTTGCAGGCAACTGGTCGAATAGGAACACAGTGGGGTCACCGAGATCCGAGAATCCGGAGAAGTCCGTCTGTGCCGCTGGCGCATAGCGGCCAACTGCCGACAGTTCCAGGTACTCTCCAAAACCGAAGCCGACACGACCGGACAGAGTCGCAAGGTCTTTCAGGGCGGCGTTGTCATCATACAGGACGTAGTCTGCACGAGGAGCAAGCGTGTATCGGATCCCGCTCAGCTGCGCAGCAGCCGGGACCGCAAGCCAGAGGGACAGCGCGAATAGATGCGCCAGTCGAAATGATGTCTTGGTCATGGCTAGTTACGCTGGAGCGATAGAATCAGCGTTCCCTCCACCGATGGAAGGCCCGCGTAGCGGTCAGAAAACGCGGACAGATTCACGCGCCGATCAATGTTTGCACTCAGGCGTCCGGGCGTAGTCCCGGTGCTGAGCTCGATCTCCACGGGCAGCAGCAGGTCGAGGTACGCATCTTCGTCATCGCTCTCACCCTTGAGCTTGACGCCGCGCGAGGTCCGCTCGGCATCGCCTCCGACGAAAGTGGCACTCGGGGAGCCCTCGAAGCGGTACAGAAGCGTGAATCGCCCCGATGTAAACAGTTGGAGGCGCGTTTCTGCCACAACCAGCGTGTCGGTCATGTCAACCGGCTCCAACAGCGGGGAGTCGGGCAGGAACCGGTATTCGATGAAGCCATACTCACCGACCACGTCGTCGATGTCGGGACCCGAATCACCGGAGTCGCAGGCTGCCCAGAACAGAGCCAGGGGCAGAAGAAGTAGAAAGGGATTCCTTTTCATTGTCGTCGATTTAGATTTGGCGTGCCCATCACGCACATTGTGAATGTCTCCAAGCCGACGCCTCCGGCCCTTAACGAGGGGTTAAAGCTGGATTAATCCGGCACCCTTGGCCTTCCCGCCGCCCGCGCCGGGTGCCGTATCCCCCCGAGTTCGTGCTCTCAAACCTGAAAGTTCTGGCGTTCGCCCCCGAAGGTGCGCTTGGCATGTCCCTGCGGATTGCGCTCGCGCCTCCCCACGAGTTGGTGCTCCGGCAACTCCCGGACCCCACTGACCCGCTGACGGAGAGCGCCGACGTCCTCATTCTGGCGTGGGACCCTGAGCACTCGGCACGGATCGGTGCACTTGCCACCACGTGGCGTACCGCCCACAATGGTCCCGTCTTTGCCCTCTGCTCCGGCGGCGTCGAGCAGGATGTCGCGGCCTTGCTGGCCGGTGCAGACCAAATCCTGCACCCTCCGGTTCAGGGACTGGACATTCAGGCCCGCCTGATGGCGCACTTGAGGCTGACCTATGCCATCCGAAAGCTGACTCCGGCCACAGCCACCAATGGTGAGGCCAGTCTTCCGGCCGCCGGTGCACAGGAAAATGGAACACAGGTGGTTGACGCCGGCCTACCCGCGCCCGAGGAGACCGCGGCGCCGGTCAAGACATCAGGTCCGGCCTCGCCTATCCGCATCGATGATGCCAGTCACAGGGTGTTCATTCACGGGAACGAAGTAACTCTTACCCCAAAGGAATATGAGTTGCTGCACTTCCTGACGAATCACGAAGGAAAGGCGCTCACGCGGGATGACCTGCTGGACCAGGTGTGGGGCATCAACTTTGACACCGGCACCAACATGGTCGATGTCTATGTGCACTTCCTGCGCAAGAAGCTGCGCAAGGCCGGCCTCCCGAAGGTCCTGGAGACCGTCAGAGGGAGGGGGTACCGACTGAATACAGCGAAGGGGACCCCCCTCGAGGGATCCCCTTCGACACTGCCAGCTCAGAAGGACGGCTAGTTGAGCTCGCGCTCGTCCGACACTTCGACTTCGGGCTCGACCACCTCGTCATCGTCCTCTGCGAAGTGCAGATCCAGGACATCGATATCGATGGACACGACCTTGAGGCCGGTCATCTCACGCACGCGCTCCACGACGTTTGAGCGGATGGCCTGAGCGATGGCGGGAATGCTCGCGCCGTATTCGCTGATGATGCGCACATCCACAGCTGCTTCCGTTTCGCCGACTTCTACGTGGACGCCGAGATCGCGCATCTGGGATCCGGTGACCGACTTGGCCAACTGGGTCACGGACTGGCCGGCTCCAAAGGGGACGAGGCGAACCACGCCTTCAATTTCACGGACTGCGAGTCCGACGATTTTCGAAACGACCTGGTCCCGGATGACGGTTTTGCCCTCGTCCGAGTTGATGATCTTTGCCACCGAGCCGTTGGTTTCTTTGGTCTTGGCGGCAGCCTTGGTTGTTGCCATTGGTTCTGTCTTCTAGGTAAGTGGGAGGATTCTAGTTGTAGGGGTCTTTCTGCCGACCCATCCGGAGGACCTCCCACGCGTCGCGCAGGTGGAGACTTCCGGTCATCAGGCTATTCGCAAGCCAGGTAATGCCGGCTCCGAGTCCGGCAGCCAGCGCAATCAGGAGCGCCGGTTTTACCAGACCCAAGAGCAGGATCAGGGCGATGGCAGCTCCGGCGATGCCGCCGGTGATGAGTAGTCGCTGGTCAGACATGGCGATTCGTCAGTGCAGTTGGCGGGCGGCTTGGAGCGTCGCCTGGTGGGACTCCACATCAATGCGGCTGGCCGGAAGTCCGGTCTGCTGCTGGATCGCTTGGCTGATGGCCGTGCGAACTGCCGTGGAGGTGTCAGAAAGAGAGGATTCGGGTGTGATGGAGGCGCGGCAGTGGACCTGCCAGCCGTCGTTCCGCATGCGGACTCGTGTCACGGCCTCCCGAACGCCTGGCACGAGTTCCGCGGCCCGGGATGAAATGTGCCGGACACTGCGTTCGGAGATCCGCACCGAACCACCGCCAAAGGACTTGTCGGATGCAGGCTTCAGCAGGAGCATGGCGGGCCCCCGGCGTGCGGGGAGAAGCGCCACCGCCAGTAGAATCGCTCCGAGGATTCCGAATAGAATCCCCGAACCCACGTAGGCCGAGGCCTGTGG
>JABDJZ010000004.1 GCA_013003255.1 Rhodothermales bacterium | reverse complement strand
AGTCCGGGAAGCCCCAGTTTATCCAGGCGTCCAAACATCTCGTCTGCTCGAGCCAGCAGTGATGTACTTCGGAAGGGATTAAAGGGGGCGTCCTTTGGAGCGGGCCGATGGAGCAATCTCAACTGGCGTGCGAGAGGTCCGGCCTGATCCGGGCGAAGTGGCTCAATGTCCGCCGCATGGCCTTCAACCCAGGCAACGATGCTCCATCCCCACGGATAGAAGTCCGTCGGCTGACCCTTGAAGACGTGTCGAGGCACGTCTACCTCCAGGTGCGCCGCGGCCTGGTCCAGCCAGTCCTGCTCAGCCCGGAGGAGGTCCGCGCCAATCTGGCGTCTCGGGATTCGGGCAGCGAGTGTATCGCCCATCCGAAACACCACGTTGTCCCATCCCTCTTCCGCGAAGACAGGCTCAAGGTGGAGGTATGGGGGCGCCTGCCCGCGCACGAGTTTCCGGACGAGGTCGACGTCTATCGGGACTTCTCTGGGAGGAAGAGGCACGGCCGGCTAGCTGCGGCTACTCGTCAGACTTGAGTGACGTTCTGGTCGCATCGCTGACCTAGTTGCCGCGCCTTGTTCGCCGCCTGGCCTGCTGCACCGGTATCTGCTCCCCTTCGAACCCTTCGACCGCGGCATCGATGTCCAGTTGCGGGGCGTCAGTCACCCGTGCCTGCTCGGCCTCGGTATCCTCTTCCAGCTCAATGAGTGCCGCGAGTTCGTGCGTGAAACCGGAAATACTGCGTTGGTTGCTTCGCATCCAGGCGGCGATACCCAGCCGGGTTGCTACGATGCTCCCCATTCCGGCGAGCACCGCATTGATGATCATCATTCTGCCTGCGATTCCGCTTCCGTCCTGCAAGAGTACCGCCAGGACCAGCGAGATCAGCACCGCAAAGATGTAGAGCATGAAGGTGACACTCGGCATGGTGGTCGACACCTCGACCACGGCTCCGTCCTCCGTGTTGGTGGCCGAAACCTCGGACCGGGAAATCTCGGTCCCCATGTCACTGACACCCTTGGACCAGTAACGAGCCTCCCCGACCTGGGAAATCTCGCCCGGCCCCTTGAAGTGCGTCCGCGCCGCGTGGGTGATCTCGTGCCACGTGTCCTGGGACACCTTGCCGCGGTCTACTGTCACGCGCTCCCGTAACGGTGGAAGCGCCCAGTAGCGCTTCACCAGGCCACTGCCCGATTCGACCTCGGACTGACGTTCGGAGACGGCGCGCCGGACATAGTCGGCCGACACGCCCATCTCCTCCGCAATCTGTTCAACATCCTCCAGCGAAAGCCGCCCGGGAGTCGCCGCGTCCTGGTTCTTCAGCTCGGAGGCCCGTTGAATGATGGCCCCGACATCGGAATCCGAGAAACGATTTCGACTCATTGGTTGGCGGGCGTCCGCCGGAGGGAAGGTGTCAGGAGTTCATGACGACCATGAACTCGTCATTGTTGCGGGTGCCGCGCATCTTGTCGAGCAGCCACGTCATCGCCTCAACGGGCTCCTTCTCCGCCAGAAGACGCCTCAGGATCCAGATCCTGGAGAGCTTCTTGTCTGGAATCAGGAGTTCCTCGCGCCGGGTGCCGGACTTGATGACGTTGATGGCGGGCCAGACGCGACGGTTGGCCATGTCGCGATCAAGCTGCATCTCGGAGTTACCGGTGCCCTTGAACTCCTCAAAGATCACCTCGTCCATGCGGCTTCCGGTGTCGATGAGCGCCGTACCGATGATGGTGAGCGAGCCGCCTTCCTCGACGTTTCGGGCTGCGCCAAAGAAGCGTTTCGGACCCCGGAGAGCCCCGGCTTCCATACCACCGGACATGGTGCGTCCGGTGCTTGGCGAGACCGTGTTGTGCGCACGCGCCAGTCGCGTTATGGAATCCAGAAGGATGACCACGTCCTGACCAGCTTCTACAAGTCGCTTGGCTTTGTGCAGCACAATGTCTGCCACCTCGACGTGACGATGCGGATCCTGGTCAAACGTGGAGGCAATCACCTCTGCGTTGACGCTGCGCTGCATGTCCGTAACCTCTTCCGGCCGCTCATCCACCAACAGGATCAGCAGGATGCACTCCGGATGATTGGTCGTGATTGCATTGGCAATCTTCTGGAGCAGAATGGTCTTACCTGTCTTGGGCTGTGCCACGATCAGGCCACGCTGACCTTTTCCGATGGGGCTGAACAGATCGATGACGCGAGTCGAGACCTCGCCCGCCAGCGTCTCCATGGTCAGCATCTCCTCCGGATAGAGGGGCGTCAGGTGGTCAAACTCAGGCCGGTTCTCCAGCTCGACCGTCGTACGGCCGTTGATGGTGTTGACCTGGATGAGGGCGAAGAAGCGCTCGCCCTCCTTGGGAGGCCTGACCTGGCCATCAACGGTGTCGCCAATCTTCAGATTGAACCGCTTGATCTGCGACGGAGACACGTAAATGTCGTCCGGGCTGGGCAGGTAGTGGAACTCCGGAGAACGAAGGAAGCCATATCCGTCGGGCAGCATCTCGAGGACACCGACCTTGCGGATCATCCCGTCGAGCTCAAGGCTCTCCGGGTTGTATGCCTTCATGTACTCCGGCTTGTCCGCGTAAGCCCGTTCGCGGAGTTCCTCCAGATTCTCGCGCGACCTGCTTCGGCCCCGTCCGCGGCGACGATCCCGATCCGGCGGATCGCGGTACTCCTTGTCGCTGAATCCTGCCGATGCCGATGCCTGCTGCCGCTGCTGGTCCTGGTTCGACCGATCGCTGCGGTCCCGCCGGTTGCGGCTCCGCTTGTTGTCCTGGTCGTCCCGATCCCGACGATTGCGGTTGCGACCGCCTCCGTCACGACCGCCGCTGTCGCGGTCACCGCTGTCCCGGCCGCCTCGGCCCTTGTTTCGGTCCCGGCGGCCTCGGCCGCGGGATCGACCTTCGTTGGAGTCACCGGATGAGTCCTTGTCTCGCCCGCGTCGTCCCCGACCCCGGCCACGGGAGTCTCGCCCGTCGGAGTCTTTAGAGTCATCGTCGCCATTGTTGCGGCCGCCACCACGCCTGCTGTCGTCGCCACCGCGTTTGCTGTCGTCGCCACCACGCCTGCTGTCGTCGCCGCCGCGTTTGCTGTCGTCGCCGCTTCCAGACTTGTCCCGGGACCGGCCACGGCCACGATCTCTCCCACCGCGGGATTCCTCCTGCTTGGGGGAATCACCGCCTTCTGAAGCTGCGTCGTCGCTCTCCTCGGACTGCGTTCGAAGATCTACACGCACGATCCGTGATCCGCCGGACCGCCTGGAGCGCTTTCGGCCCTCACCCTTGTCGTCCGAAGCTTCCTGTCCGGAATCCGATTTGCGGCTCTCGCCTCCGCTACTCCGCCGATCATCACGGGAACGGTCTGAGCGCCCACCGGAACGGCCGTTTCGGCCCTCTTCCTTGGCGCTTGGGAGGTCTACGTTGGGTTTGCCACTGCCGGACTGCTTTTCGGCCTGGGCTTCAAGGAGCAGGTAGATCAGGTCCTGCTTTCTAAGATTGGAGAAACCGGAGAGCTTCATGCCTTTGGCGAGCTCTTTGAGTTCCGGCAGTTTCTTCTCCTGAAGATCTGCGATTCGCATCAAGGAGTGTGGGGCGTTTTGGTCGTGCCGACCGTCACTGGATTGTCGCGGGTTCCGAGAGTTCGGTGAGCCGCTCGGACCGGTTGGTCCCTGAGAGGTGTAGGGGGAGCGGGGGCCGGTGGGAAAAAACCACGAGCACCCGCCGCTGGGTGCACAAGTCGGACGATCGGGATTCCGATGGTCCAGTCAAGACCGGAGGGCCCGGCCGAATGTGCCAATATAGCCCCATTGAGGGCAGTTCGCCAAATCAGGGCCTCTGGCCCGGCCACGCGTTTAGCACCGCCGCAACCACCTGGTGACTTCCGGTGGCAAGGACAGCCCTCCGGGGACCAAGGCTGGCCAGGAAATCAGGCAGTTGGTCCGGTGCCTGTGGCGTCCCGACGTCGACGCCCACTTTGGACAGGCGGGCGGCCAAATCCTCGGGTGCCAAAGCCCTGGGTGAGTCAAGCCTGAGCGGGTGAATCAGCAGGTCATGCGTGGTGTCGCCCTGAGTTGCCAGAAGATCTGCGATGGTGTCGATGTCCTTGTCGGACATGACCGCCAGCAGCACCTCGGGTCTACGGCCATTCATCATCTCGGTAAACCGCTCAACCGCCGCAGCCAGCGCCGGCGGATTGTGGGCCACGTCAAGCACGACCAGGGGCTCCTTTTCCAGCACCTCGAAGCGTGCCCGGAGTCCCGCGAGTGCCTGCACGTGGCGCAGACCCCGACGCACCGCGCGCGCATCGACGGAACGACCCATCTCGTCCAGATAGGCCTCGGCAGCCAGGACTGCCGTCGCGGCGTTGTCCAGCTGGTGGGATCCTGCAAGTGCCGGGTACACGTGCGTGTAGCGACGCGTTGGCGTTTGAAGCGTCCGCCCGGACCACCGCGCTTCCCGGACACCCGTCACCGAAGCTCCGTGCCTTGCGGCTTCGCCCATCAACACGGTGAGGGCTTCGGGAGGCTGCCGGCCGACCACCACCGGAACGCGATCCTTGATGATCCCGGCCTTCTCCGCCGCGATAGCGGCGAGGCTGTCACCCAGAATATGGGTGTGGTCGAGCCCTACGGTGGTGATCACGCAGACGTCGGGGTCCAGGATATTGGTGGCGTCCAATCGGCCACCGAGCCCTACCTCAACTACCGCGACATCCACGTCGGCCTCTGCAAAACGCAGCAGGCTCATGGCCACGGTCACCTCAAAGTAGCTGGCTCCGGTCTCTTCGATCAGCGGAACGTAGCGGTCTATCTGCTTCCCAAGCCACTCCCGGGATGCAGCCCGACCATCGACACGCATGCGCTCGCCGGGTTGTAGCAGGTGAGGAGACGTGTGGAGCCCGACCCGTAGTCCGTGGGCCGTGAGAATGGCGGCGATCCAGGATGCGGTGGACCCTTTTCCGTTGGTACCAGCCACATGAATCACGGGCAGGCCGCGCTCGGGATTGCCCATCCCCCGGAGCAGCGCGCGAATCCGGTCCAGCCCCGGCCGGATCGCCACGGTACTGCCGAGGCCATACTGTGGCATGGCCATCAGGTAGTCTACCCCGGTCAGCGACGGGTTCATGGCAGGTACCTGATGCGGCGCCGGTCTCCGCCCAGGTGCGTGATCTCAACACGCACGGCGTCCGGAGGGAGGGCTGAGCCCATCTTCTCGGGCCACTCGATGGCTACGAGACGCGCCGCGTCCATCGAGTCCTCCAGACCCATCTCCACAAACTCGCGCGGGTCATCGACGCGGTACGCATCCACGTGCAGAATCAGGTCACCATCGGCCTCATATTCCTGAGCGATGGTGAACGTAGGGCTCGAGACCTCGTCCCCAGCGCCTCCGAGCCCATCGACCAGCCCCTTTACCAGATGGGTCTTACCGGCTCCGAGGTCTCCGACCAGTGCCACCACCGCTCCGGCCGGCAGCACTGCCGACAACCGGGCCCCGAGGCTCCGCGTTTCCTCGGCCGACGCGGTCTCCCGCGGCAGCATCCCTTCCAGCGAAACGCCCACACTCACCGTTTCGGCGTCAACCGCGCCACAGGCAGGATCATCTCTTCCATCGAGGCCCCACCATGCTGCATGGTGTCCCGGTACTTGTTGACGAAGCGGTTATAGTTCGTGGGGTACACGAAATAGTAGTCCTCCTTCGCAATGATGAAGTTGGAGCTTCGCCCCTTGGACGGAAGGCCGAACTCCTCCGGATTGCGCACAAAGATGGCGTGCCTGTCGTCGCTCTTCAGGTTGCGACCGTACTTGTAGCGAAGGGCCGTTGAGGTATCGCGATCCCCGATGACTTTGGTTTCGTGCAGGCTTCGGACGGCACCGTGGTCGGTGGTCACAATCACCGTGCAGTCAGCCGCCGCCAAAGACTGAAACGCCTGGAAGAGCCAGGAGTGCTCAAACCACGTGCGCGTCAATGCGCGATAGGCACGCTCGTCCGGGGCGATTTCCTTGAGGACCGCCGAGTCTGAACGTGAGTGCGCCAGGATGTCGACGAAGTTGACGACAATGGCCGACAGTTCATTCTGGAGGTACTCGTTGATGGACGCCGCAAAATCGCGCCCCTCGTTGGTACCGATGATCTTGGCGTAGCGGGTCTTCGGAGAGAGGTGGCGCCGTCGCAGCTGGTCTCTCAGCAGTTCGGCCTCGTTCCGGTTGCGGCTGTGCTCATCGTCTTCGCCATCCGCCCACATCTCGGGGTATTTGCGGGCCAGATCCAGAGGCAGCAGGCCCGAGAAGATGGCATTTCGCGAGTAGGGCGTGGAGGTGGGCAGGATGGAGTAGTGGAATTCCCGCTCGATGGCAAAGAGGGGATAGAGCAGCCGCTCGAATTCCAGCCACTGGTCATACCGCATGCAGTCAATCACGAAGAAGATGACCGGCTTTCCGTCACCCAGTTCGGGGACCACGTGCTTGCCGACTACTTCGTGGGAGAGCAGGGGCCGGTCGTCGTCCGGGGGCGAGTCAACGGAGGCGATCCACTCTGCGTATTCCTCCTCCACGTAGCGACAGAAAGCGCGATTGGCATCCCGGAACTGATCCTCAAGCACCTGACGGGCCCCGTCGTCGGACTCCAGCGACATGTCGAAGCTGACCAGCTTCTCGTAGACGTCCACCCAGTCTTCGTGCGTCAGCCGCCCGTGGAGCCTGGCGGAGATCGCCGCGAAGGATTGCAGGTAGTCCTGGGAGATCTTCTCGCTTTCAAGGCGCGAGGAGTCCAGGAGACGCTTGCAGGTCAGGAGCACCTGACTGGGATTGACCGGCTTGGTGAGGTAGTCACTGATCTGTCCGCCAAGCGCCTCCTCCATGAGCCGCTCTTCCTCGGACTTGGTGATCATCACCACCGGGACTTCGGGAGACAGTTTCCGGATTTCGTCGAGCGTGCCGAGGCCATCCAGGCCGGGCATTTGCTCATCCAGCAGAACCAGATCAAAGGCCGTCTTCCGGAACTGGTCTACGGCATCAGAACCGTTGGTGACGCTGGTGACGTCATACCCCTTGGACTCGAGAAATAGAATGTGGGGGCGAAGGAAATCGATCTCATCGTCTGCCCACAGAATGCGACTGGCCATTGGTCAAGAAACGGGTTCTTAATTCAGAAATGGTAGCCAGATCACATAGAGTCAGGAGTTAAGGCGCGTAATACCTGCGCGGCTGGGATTGGTTGCGGTACGGGCCGATCAGGCTTCGTACTTTGGGAGGCTAACGAAACAGTGCCCCATGAAGCAGAACGTAGTAGACGCCGTAAATCGTCAGATTCGCGAAGAAATGCAGTCCGCATACGCCTATCTGGACATGTCCGCCCACTTTGAGGCCCGCAAACTGCCGGGCGCGGCCAACTGGATGCGCAACCAGGCCCGCGAGGAAGTGGCGCACGCCATGAAGTTCTTTGACTTCCTCATCCGCCGTGGCGAGCGGCCGCGCCTGGCCGCCGTCGAGGCCCCCAGCACCGAGTTCAACAGCATCCTGGAGGCCTTCGAACTGGCCCTGTCTCACGAGCAGCACATCACCCAGTGCATCCACGACCTGTTCGATCTGGCGCAGAGGGAACGAGACTACCCGCTGCAGACCCTGCTCCACTGGTTCATTGATGAGCAGGTGGAAGAAGAAGAAGCCGCCGAAGGCATCATAGACAGCATCCGTCTGGCCGGCGAATCGGGCGAGGCCATGTTCATGATTGACCGTGAACTCGGTCTGCGCCAGCCTGAGGACGAGGAAGAAGCATGAGGAGCCTCCTCCTGACCCTGCTGCTGGCAGGCTCGCTGAGTGCCCCGGCACTTTCGCAGGAAGTCGATTGGCCGGAGGCGGCCCCGGAGGACGTTGAGACCCTGGACGGCATCATGCGGGCCTACTACGAGGTGGTTTCCGGGGCGGAAGGGGATCCGGCCGAGTGGGAGCGGGACAAGTCGCTGCACATTCCGGAAGCCCTGGTTGTGATTACTTCGGCGCGCGGTGATTCGGTTGTATTTCGCCCGATAAGCATCTCCGACTGGCATGCCAACAGCGGTCCGGTGCGCGCGCGATCCTTCTACGAGTACGAGATTTCGCGGGAGGTCCGCCAGCACGGATCGACCGTGCATGTGTGGTCCACCTACGAGTGGAAGTCCGCGCCGGACGGTCCGGTAGGTGGCCGCGGCATCAACTCCATCGAAATGGTCTGGGACGGCAGCAGGTACTGGATCACCTCCTGGAGCTTCGACGGTCGGGGCACGCCGGTTCCGCTGGAGTACATGCCCCAGGACATTCCCGGCGCGTGGAATGGTGACCGATAGTCGGGTCGCGCTGCCCTTCGATGGCCGGCGTCTGCTCAGGAAGCGGGACATGCCGGCCGGCCCTGACGCTCTGTTTCAGCGGGAGGGGCCGTTGGTCCTGGAGATCGGTTTCGGCGACGGCCGCTTCCTGGTGGAGCTGGAACGTCTTCATCCCGAGTGGAACCTGCTGGGCGTGGAAATCTCCCTGGCCTCGGTGTCACGCGCGTTCCGGCGCATGCACCGCGAGGGCATCGAGCACGTCCGCCTGTATCGCGGACACGGCCGGATGGTGGTTCGGGACTTCCTGAAGCCGGATTCCCTGCGGCGGATCTACGTCAACTTTCCGGATCCCTGGCCGCGCCGGAACCAGGTCTCCTACCGGTTACTCCAGCCGGCATTCTTCCGCATGGCGGCGAACCGGTTGGCACCGGGCGGAGACCTGCTGCTCACCACGGATCACGCTGAGTATTTCGCGTTTGCCCGCGAGTCAGCCCGGGCCTCGGGTGTCATGTCAGAGGCCCTCGGAGAACCGCCTCCGGAGACACTCCGGACCAAGTACGCCCTGAAGTGGCAGGAGGAGGACCGCCCCATCTACCACGTGGTGTTCACGCCCACCGACAACCCGCCCCCACCGGAACGAGCAACCCAGAGCCAGCCCATGCAGCACGCCCTCTTAGACGGAGACCTGAGCGCGGTCCGGTCCTTTTCCAAGCACGTCCGCCAGTTCGACGGCGGGACGGTCATCGTTCTTGAGGCCTACCGCAGCCTGACCGATGACGGTGTCACCTTCGAAGTGGTGGTTGAAGAGGCAGATCTGCGGCAGGAGCTGCTGGTCAAGGCCTGGGAGAAGGAGGACGGCGTATTTGTCGGCCTTCAGCCCTTCGGAGATCCGATGGGTACGCGCGGCTGTCGCGAGGCCGTGCACGCGGTCACGGATGTGCTTACGGGATACGGCTTGACTGTTCGCCAGGCCTGGATCTAATCCCGCCGCCTGCGGGCCCACTCGGACACGGCGGCTCCGTCACCGCCGACCGGCGCAATGACGGGCGCACTTCCGCTGGAGTTTGCTGCCTGCAGCGCGGCGAAGGCCATGAGCAGGTCCTCGTCACCTGACGGGGCGATGTCTTCAGGGGTGAAGTACCGCTCTACGAATCGCGTCGAGAACGTGCCGTCCCGGAAGGACTCGTGTCCCATCACGAATCGGCAGAAGGGGAGCGTGGTCTCCACACCCGCGATCTCGTACTCGTCAATGGCGCGAATCATCCGGTCCATGGCGGCTTCCCGGGTGGGGGCCCACGTGGTCAGCTTGGAGATCATGGGGTCATAGTGGATCTGGACGTCATCGCCCTCTTCCACGCCCGCGTCCACCCGTACCCCGGGTCCTGATGCCGCGCGATGGACCATCAGGTGGCCAGGTACGGGGAGGAAGTTGTTCGAGGGGTCCTCGGCATATACCCGGCACTCGATGGAATGACCGGAGATCTGAAGGTCCTCCTGCTTGACGCTCAGCGGGCGGCCCTCCGCCACCTCAATCTGCTGCTTCACCAGATCCAGGCCCGTGATCCACTCCGTAACCGGGTGCTCCACCTGGAGGCGCGTGTTCATTTCCATGAAGTAGAAGGAGCCGTCCTGGTCCAGCAGGAATTCGACGGTGCCTGCTCCGACATACCCACAACTCTGGGCTGCGGCCACGGCCGCCTGCGCCATGGCTTCCCTCAATTCCGGCGTCATCCGGGCCGCCGGTGCCTCCTCCACCACCTTCTGGTGGCGACGCTGGATGGTGCACTCGCGTTCGAACAGGTGGACACAGGTCCCGTGCGTGTCCGCCATCACCTGAAACTCGATGTGCTTGGGCTCCTGGATAAACTTCTCGATGAAGACACGACCGTCTGCAAATGCGGACGCGGCCTCACGGGAGGCGCCCTCCATGGACCGCACGAACTCCTCGTCCTCGTGCACCACGCGCATGCCCTTCCCGCCGCCACCGGCCGCGGCTTTGATCAAAACCGGATAGCCGATCTCCCGGGCAATCTTGCGGGCTTCCGCAGGGTCTGCGATGGCATCCACGGTGCCCGGCGCCATGGGCACGCCGGCCTCTTCCATCAGTGCCCGGGCAGCCGTCTTGTCTCCCATCGTACGAATGGCCTCCGGGGTAGGACCTATGAAAATGATCCCGGCTTCCGCGCAGGCCTCCGCAAAACCGGCATTCTCGCTCAGAAAGCCGTATCCGGGGTGCACGGCATCGCAGCCATGTGTGACGGCCACATCCAGGATGCGGTCTGCTCTCAGGTAGGACTCCGCAGAAGCCGCCGGCCCAATATGGTAGGCCTCGTCCGCGAACCGGACATGCATGGCTGCCTGGTCGGGGTCACTGTAAACGGCCACGGTGGTAATTCCCATCTCCCGGCAGGTGCGCATGACACGCACGGCGATCTCGCCCCGGTTTGCGATGAGAACCTTGCGGATGGGTCGGATCTTGGGTGATGATGGCACGCTTTATGCCCTTATTAAGGTGGTCCCACCCCGATGCCTCCAGACTGACAGGAATTCAGCCCTGAACGTTTTCAGGCAGCCGGAGCGGGAAAACAATCGGCCGATTTGGCAGATAATACTGTTGTTGACGCTTCGAGCGAATGCCCGCTATCAAAGACTACTATAAGATTCTGGGGATAGGAGAGTCCGCGTCCGCCGACGAGATCAAGAAGGCGTACCGAGCCCTCGCGCGCAAGCACCACCCGGACCGCAACCAGTCCGATACGGCAGCGGAAGAACGCTTCAAGGAAATCCAGGAAGCCTACGAGACGCTCTCGGATGCCAAGAAGCGTGTCCAGTATGACCGTGCCCGCAAGAACCCGTTCGGGGCTTCGGGCTTCGGCGAGGCCTTCAGCACGGGCCAGGGCGGACGTTACTACCGTGCACCTGACGGCACCTACGTCCGGATGGACCGGGGTGCCCGGAGCGGGAGTGGTCAGTTTGGAGGATTCTCCGGCCAGGAGCCACCCCTCGGAGGCATCGGTGATTTGTTCGGCCGGTTCTTCGGTGGTGACGGTGACCCGATGACCGCCAGCCGCAGGGTGGAGCCGGAAACCGAGGTGGTTCTCACCTTTGAAGAGGCTCTCGAAGGCGGCAAGGTTGAGTTGAGTTTGCCGGACGGAGCCAAGATCCGGGTGCCTTTCCCGAAAGGGGTGGAGGACGGATACAAGGTTCGGCTGAAGCGGAAATCGAACGGTCAGACCAAGGAGCTGTACGTCCGATTCCGGGTGAGCCCGGGCACCGACTACAGGCGCGAGGGTCATGATTTGCACACCCGTGTTGAAGTGACCGCGTTCGAAGCGATGCTTGGAGCCTCGCGATCGCTGGTGACCCCCCACGGACGAAAGCTGAAGCTGACCATTCCAAAAGGGACACAGCCCGGAGAGCGCCTGAGGCTGCGCAACCAGGGCGTGGAGACCGAGAAGGACATGGGGGACCTCCTGGTCGAAATCGTTGTGACCATTCCGAAGGGACTGACCCGGTTCGAGGAGGAGGAACTGCGGAAGGCGGCCGAGAAGGCCAACCTGATCTAGGACACGGCTTAAGGGCCCCGTCCACCGGTTCGATACTGAAAGCGGGTATTTGTGCCCGTACACCATCGAACCAATGCGCCTCAGCCTCTTCGGCCTTCTGATCACGCTCGCGGCAACGCCGGCCGTCTCCCAGGACTACTGGAGGGCGGCCAACGGCCCGTTCGGCGGCACGATTGTGTCCGGAATGACAGTGACCCCCGAGGGATACTTCGCGGCCACGGTGGGCGGCTTGTTCCACTCCACCGACGGCGGGAGGACATGGGATCTGGACAATGACGGGATCTTCGCGGCCGGCGTAGATGCGCGGGAGTATCTCCGGACCCAGGACGGGTCAAGCCTGCTGGCCACCTACGGCGGTGGCATCTACCGTCGTTGGCCGGGGACCTCCACCTGGCAGCAGACCAATTCGCCCGACGGCTGGACCAAGGCCATCACGCAGGCCACGGACGGCACCCTCTACGGAGCCACGATTCGCGGGATCATCCGCTCGGATGATGGTGGCAGCACCTGGATGGCACTGCAGGTGGATGAACGCAGCCTGAACATCCGGGACGTCATCACGCAGGACGGCGTTCTCTACGTGGCTACCTCGGAAGGCGTGTACAAGTCTGACGATCGCGGGGTGTCCTGGGATTGGGCGTCCAGCGGGATGACCACGTTCGATGTGGACATGCTGTTTCTGACGTCCACGGGTGATCTCTATGCCGGTACCAGCCCCATCACGGGCGGGTGTACCCTGTTTCGAACGCGGAATGCAGGACGCATCTGGACATGTGCTCAACCGCAGACGGATCCCATTCGCGCGGGCGGAATGGCGGAAGATGACCTGGGTCGCCTCTACTTCGGCGGGTACCGCTTCGTATACCGCTCCGACGACGAGGGGTCCACCTGGGACCCCATCGCAACCACGACCACGACCATTCATGGGATCGCAGCACTGGGGTCGACGGTAGTTGCCGGCACCTATGGTCGCGGTGTCATGCGTTCCGGCGATCGCGGTACGCGATGGGAGACCTCCAACGAAGGACTCCACAGTGCTATTCGTGACATTGCCGTAGGCCCGGACAACGGGCTGTATGCGGCCACCCTTGGCGGCGTGTATGTCTCCCACGACCTCGGTAATTCGTGGGAATTGCTGGATGACCTGGACTCTCCGGTGCGTCCGTCTCAGAGCCTCGCATTCGACGCGCAGGGACGGCTGCTTGACGGGACCCTGAACGGGCTCTTCAGACTCGATCTCACGGCCGACATCTGGGAGGCCCTTGGACCTCCCGGAACGCCACCCGTTCGGGATGTCCTGCCGGGTGAGAACGGCGAGATTTTCGTGGGCTACCATGCCGGCGTCTATCACCTGCGCGGCAACAACTGGACGTCCTATCTGCTGATCGGTCCCGACCAGGCGCCGCGGGATGTGATCGCCATCGGCGTGGATGAAGCGGGGACGCTGTATGCAGGCGGTACCTACGACTCGTTCATGCGCCCGTCCGGCACAAACGGGTGGATCCGGTTGACAAGCATGGCCACACCGTACTTCGAGGCGCAGGTTTTTGAGCAGGATACCGACGGGACCCAATACGCAGGAACACGATATTTCGGAGTCATGCGCTCCACGGACGGCGGCCAGACCTGGACCCCCATGACCAATGGATTATCGGGGAGCGAGGATATTCGAACCATCGCGTTCGACGCCTCCAACACGATGCACATCGGCTCCTTCGGGAACGGCGTGTACCGGATGAACCGCAATCGTTGGGAGCCGCTGGACTCGGGCATGGAGGAGGCCCGTCGGGTTACCGCGCTGGCATTCGATGCCGCCGGAAATGCCTATGCGGGTACTTACGGGGCCGGTGTCTGGATTCACGAAGCCACCTCCACGGCCGTTGACCCGGTAGAGGTCGTCGCGGAGACGTCGCTCTCCATCTATCCAAACCCGGGCGCAGGTGCAGTTTCCGCAGATGTCACCGTGGGCGCATCAGGCGATGCCACCCTGGAAATCCACGACATGATGGGCCGCAAGGTGGCCTCGGGTCGCCACTTCCTGACCTCCGGCAGGACCACCGGATTGGACCTTCCCGTTGCCGGATTGGCTCCGGGCGTCTATGCGGTGAGACTCACCACCGGAAGCTCTACCCAGACGTCATTGCTGACGCTGGTCCGCTAGGACGTAGCCGCGGCCTGCGTCCGAAGCTGGTCTGCCCGCTTTCGCTCGTGCGGATCCAGATAGCGCTTGCGAAGCCGGACGTTCTCAGGCGTGATCTCCAGCAGCTCGTCATCGCGGATGAACTCGATGGAGCCCTCAAGCGACATGCGTCGCGCCGGCACGATCTTCTCGAACGAGTCGGCTGAAGCCGCCCGCATGTTCGTGAGCTTCTTCTCCTTGGTGATGTTCACCTCGAGATCCATGTCCCGGGTGTTCTCGCCGATGATCATTCCTCCGTACACCGGGTCGCCGGGGCTCACGAAGAGGTCCCCGCGTTCCTGCAGGTTCAACGCGGCGAAACCGGTGACTTTGCCATTACGGTCGGAGATCAGTGCACCCGTGGCGCGGTGCGCAATCTCGCCGGCCCACGGCTTGTACTTGTCAAAGAGGTGGGTCAGGATACCCGTCCCCTTGGTATCGGTCATGAACTCCGTCCGGTAGCCGATAAGGCCACGACTTGGAATCTCGAACTCCAGCCGGACCCGGCCCGATCCGTGGTTGACCATCTTGGTCATCACGCCTTTTCGAGTGCCCAGCTTCTGGACCACGGCCCCCATGAAGTCCTCGGCGACATCGATCAGCGCGATTTCGTAGGGCTCATTCCGCTTGCCGTTGATCTCCCGGGTCAGGACGCGGGGCATCCCGACTGAGAATTCGAATCCTTCCCGGCGCATCTGCTCGATCAGGATGGCCATTTGCAGCTCGCCACGGCCAAACACCAGATAGCTGTCGGGCGAATCCGTTTCCTCGACACGCATCGCGAGGTTGGTCTCCACTTCCCGGAAGAGGCGGTCCCGGATGTTTCGGGAGGTGACGTACTTGCCTTCCCGGCCACTGAAGGGAGAGTCGTTGATCCGAAACTCCATCGACATCGTGGGCTCATCCACGTGGAGCGGCGGCAATGCCTTGGGCTCTTCGGCGGCGGAGATGGACTCGCCGAGTCCGATGCCTCCCATTCCGGCAATGGCAATGATGTCGCCAGGCCCTGCTTCCTCAATTTCCACGCGCTGGAGGCCTTCGTACCCGAACAGTGCCGTGACGCCGGTCTGGGTGAACGATCCGTCCCGATGGCAGAGGGAAACGCGCTGTTTGGCCTTGAGCGTTCCCTGCATGACGCGGCCGATGGCCAGCGCCCCGAGGTACTTGTCAGGCTGCACGTTGGTGACCAGGACCTGGACCGTACCTGCAGGATCACCTTTCGGAGCCGGCACGCGCTCCACAATGGTGTCGAGGAGGGGGTGAAGGCCGGTCAGCTCATCCTCCAGTTCCATCTTGCATTTGCCGTCGCGGGCAACGGCGAAGATGACCGGAAACTCGATTTGGGAATCGTCTGCATCCAGGTCAATGAACAGGTCATAGACCTCGTTCAGGACCTCGGCCGGCCTCGCATCACCACGATCAATTTTGTTGATGACCACGATGGCCGGTAGGCCCAACTCCAGGGCCTTGGACAGCACAAAGCGGGTCTGGGGAAGCGGTCCCTCGGCCGCGTCCACCAGGAGCATGATGCCATCGACCATGCGAAGTGTCCGTTCCACCTCGCCGCCGAAGTCGGCATGACCGGGCGTATCAACAATGTTGATCTTGGTGCCCTTATACATCACGGCCGTGTTCTTGGCCATGATGGTGATGCCCTTTTCACGCTCCAGGTCCATGGAGTCCATCACGCGCTCCTGCACGTCCTGCCCCTGACGGAACGTGCCGCTCTGCCAGAGCAAGGCATCCACCAATGTGGTCTTGCCATGGTCCACGTGGGCTACGATGGCGATGTTTCGAAGGGAATTGGACATAAGAGCGGTGCGGTTCAGAGACTTGGAGCCGCCCGCCAAACGCCTGTGATGCAAGGTGTTCCCCCCGCTGGAATCCGCACGCCTGCCGAAAATGTCAGGTGACGGGGGGTCAGCGAGCGATCAGAATCGCGCCAGACGCGCTGAAACGGCCTGTTTTGACCCGATACCCGTAGACGCCCGGCGTCAAATCCGCGGTCGGGATGCGGATGAGATGCCTGCCTTCTTCAAACAGGCCGTTGGCGGCGACGCCCACACGGCGGCCAAGCAGGTCATAGACCTCTACCCGTGTTTCCATGGGCTCCGGCAGGGACAGGTCCAGCCAGGCCTCCTCGTTGGCGGGATTGGGCCAGGGTCCGCTGAGCGCCAGGGGCACCACGGGGTCCGGCTCTGCCCGGCCGGGGCCGGAAGGCGTCAGAATGAGCGCGGTCTGCTCGCGGACAAAGGACATGTCCTCCCGAAGCTGGCGCACCGAGTCCAGGTGGTCGTCCCCGGTTGAGGACACAATGGCGAAGACCACCTCCTGGATCTCGCCGGGCACCATGGTGAAGGAGCCGGTGGACACGACCATCTTGCGGTCTCCGGGCGGTGCCGCGGTGCCGCTTCCATCCACGTTGCCCTCACTCCAAAATTCGGGCGGTGTGCCGGTGTACATGATGGGTGTGGTGACGGGACCGCCGAATCCGCTGGAGCTCACCACGATGGGTTCGCCCCAGGGCCGCAGGCCCTGCATCATGTTGTAATAACCCGGTCCCCGACCAAACGGGTACGGATTGCATTCCGGGAAAGCGCCGTCGCACTCGGACTGGAAAGCGATAAATGACCCCATTTCGTGCTCCGCGATGGCCCTTGGGCGCGAAAGCGGATTCTCAAGGTCCAGACCGGCGCCGCGCAGAATGCCGATGCCCACGGCCGGAGGAGTAGCTCCGTAGCCTCCTTCGTCGAAGGCGTCCGCGTTGTACACGTAGCCCATTTGGGCCAACGTGTCCGCGCCCACGTAGTCATCCAGCACGTTTCCAAGCCCGGCATAGACAAACAGTCCGACGCGCGCGTCCGTCAGGGGCAGCAGTCCAAAGCGCTTGATGCGGTACTTGAAAAAGGTACTTCGACCCAACACGCCCGGGACGTTGAAGGTGAAAGCAGAGACCTCCACTTGAACGGGCAACGGTGAGCCATCGGTGACTACATGCGGTCCGCCCCGATCATTCATGACCCACCACAGCATGCGGTCTCCCAGGAGGGCTGGTCGGTCGCCCCCTGCGAGGTCATAGTTGTCGGGGTCCCCGTCTCCGTCCGCTACGGGCGCGCCGGCCCAGGCGGGCCAGTCTGCGAGGTCTCGGGTAATGCTGCCGTCCCGTTCGTAGGCCAGGATATCAGCCCGGGCAATGGAATAGATCCGGTCATACCGCTGGCAGTCCAGGACGGTCAGCCCATTCTCATCCAGCGGGCCGGGCCAGAATTCCCACGGCCCGAGCATCGACCCGGCCATCGAGAGTGTGTTCTCGAACCGGGCGGCGATCCACAGGCTGGCCGCCAGCAATTGGCTTCGTCCTTCCAGGTCCTCAAATCCCTGGGGCGAAGACGCATCGCGCCAGAACAGGGAGCCCGTATTGTAAACCGGCCCGCTGTGGCTCGGCCCCCGGATAGAGGCCATGGCCGTCCCCTGCTGGCAATCAGGGGGCGGCGGCGGGATCTGGGCGGAGGCCGTTTGGGAGACAGCCAGGCTCAGGACGAGGCCCAGGAGGATGTGTGAAAATCGGTCAGGCACCACAGTTGGAACGAAGCGGGCTCAAATCTAGCGGCCACCCGCGTGTCAGCTACGGACGTTGGTCTGAACGGATCCAGTCAGCGGCTCCGCGGAGCAGGGGACCGGGCTATCCGTCCCGGAGTGCCAGGCGGATGAGTTCTTCTGCCGTTTCCACGTCAGGGTGCTGGCGCGCCACGTTGCGCAGCGCCTTCTCCGCGCCCGCCCGCGAGTATCCCAGTGCCTCCAGGGCAGCCAGGGCATCGGCCGCGCCTTGTCCCACGGAAGCGCCGGAGGGCTCTTCGCCACCCAGATCCACCTTGGCGAGACGGTCCCTCAACTCGATCACCAGCCTTTCAGCCGTCTTCTTCCCGACACCCGGAATCCGGGTCAGGAAACCCGCGTCGCCGGATGTGACGTGCCGCTTGATCTCGCCGGGGCGCATGGATGACAGAGCGGCCAGTGCCAGCTTCGGGCCGACACCGGACACCGCCAGCATGATGCGAAAGACAGTCCGCTCGTTCCGTGTGGCGAATCCGTAGAGTTGCAGGACGTCCTCGCGCACGTGGAGGTAGGTGAACAGCGCGACGTCACCACCAACAGCAGGCAGGGCCTCAAATGTGGAGGTGGGCACCAGGAGTCCATAACCCACCTGCTGCACGTCAACTACGATCTCCGTGGGGCGCTTTTCCAAAAGCTTCCCGCCCAACCGCTCAATCATGCGGACTCCTCAGGTGTGAC
>JABDJZ010000624.1 GCA_013003255.1 Rhodothermales bacterium | reverse complement strand
GCCCAAGAGGGACTGGCCGTTCGGGTTCGTGGATAAGTAGGTCGCTGGCCGTGGCGGTGGCCCGGTCGGCCTTGATGCCGCCGCCTTCTGGCCACCCGTCCCCCGGGATCACGCCCGGCACTCCGATTGCAGTTTGTAGCGCTCAAGCGGCGCAGGGCCCCAAAATGGGCCGTCTGGGGAGGCGATGCGCCGTGATACGTCCACGAATCACGACACGGCGAGTACGATGAAAGACAACCGCTACAGACTCAACACGGCCCTGGCCCTGGTGGCCATGATGGCCCTTCCGCTGACCGCAACCGCCCAGTCGGGCACCGAACTCGGCATTGATCTGGCGCTGGCCGTCCCCCAGGGGGCGTTCGACCAGAACATGGGTCAGACCGGCTTTGGCCTCAACTTCCACGTGGGCCATCACCTCGGTAAGTCTCCGGTGATGATCGGCTTGGATATCGGAGCGCACACCTACGGATCCGAGCGCCGCCGCGAGCCGCTCTCGATGACCATCCCGGACATCTCGGCACGCGTCGAGACCACCAACAACCTGGCGCAGTTTCACGGGATGATCCGGCTTCAGCCGATCAGTGGACAGGTCAGGCCCTACGTGGATGCCCTCTACGGCTTCAAGTACCTCTGGACGCGGACCTCGCTCATGGAGGACTACTACGACGAGGAACTGGTAGGCTCGACCAACCAGGATGATTTCACCCGGAGCTACGGCGTCGGCGCCGGTGTGGACTTCAGGGTGTGGAACGGTCCGATGGGTGAGGACGAGCGTCCAGGCAGCGTCTACCTCACGCTGGGTGCCCGCTACCTCCTCAGCGGAGAGGCTGAATACCTGCGCGAGGGAGACATCCACCGGGACCTGGGGACGGTGGACTTTCAGACCACGCGGTCCCGCGTCGATATTGTGCAGCCTCGTTTCGGCGTCACCGTCACCTTCTAGCCCGGCATGGCCCGGGCCGCCCGGGCCATGCCTCACCTCGGCCGTATCGCCCTGCTGACTGCTCCTCCCGCGCCAGGTCCGCTTGCGGCCCTGGGGCGGGAGGAGCAGGGGTTGGCGGAGGCGCTGGCCTCCCGCGGCTTTGCCGTGGAGCGCATCCGATGGGATGCCCAGGCCGACTGGTCCCGGTACCGCGTCGTGGTGATTCGGGACACCTGGGACTACCACTTCCGGCGGTCCGACTTCCTCACGGCCATGGACCGGGTGGCGGGGGAAACGGCACTTTTCAACAGCGCCGTTCAGGTCCGATGGAATTCAGACAAGGGGTATTTACTGGATCTCCGCGACCGAAGTGTTCGCGTGGTGCCGACCACCGTCTTCGACGACGGGCTGCCCCCTGACCCCTGCGGACTGGTGGGCACGGATTGCATCGTCGCGAAACCTGCCGTGGGAGCGTCGGCCTTCAAGACCTTCGTGGTGGATCGGGGTAAACCCGAAACGCTCGCGCTCGCCAGTGCAGAACTGACAGGGATGCGCTGCCTTGTCCAGCCATTTGTCCCTTCGATCCACACGCGCGGCGAGACGTCGCTGGTCTACTTCAACGGTGTATACAGCCACGGCTTGCGCAAACAGCCCGCGGCCGGCGATTTCCGGGTGCAGGAAGAACTGGGCGGCCGGACCGTCCGGACCGAGCCCTCTCAGGAGGAACGTGTTCTGGCCCGTGCAACGCTCGAGGCGCTTTCCGAGCGACCGCTCTACGCCCGGGTGGACATGGTGCAGTGGGAGGGACACCCGGCCATACTCGAAGTCGAACTCATCGAGCCGGTGCTGTATCTGGCGTTGGCCCAGGCGGCGAACCGGTTCGCCGAAGCCATTTGCGAGCGACTGGGCTGAGGGCGGGTGCATGCCGCTGCCGCGAGCGTTCGCAAGGCCATCCGGTCGGAGCCGGGGCGCTAGCCTCTCCGGCTGATCACGTTCTGCCCGACCGTCAGCAACCCCAGGGCGACAAGAGAGACAGCGATACCCGCCAGGTCAATCCCCGCTGGGTCCACCCGCCCGGCAATCGAAAGCCCAACCCGCAGCAGGGATATCACCGCCACGCCGGCGCAGAAGGCCATCAGGAGTTTTCGAACGTCCGCGGTCGGTTCGGTAAGGGTCACAGGCGTGGGCTTTAAGAGGGAAACGAAATCAGGCCGGGGATTACGACGCCGCACCGCCGCACCGCCGCACCGCCGCACCG
>JABDJZ010000599.1 GCA_013003255.1 Rhodothermales bacterium | reverse complement strand
GGTCAGGCAGATGTCTCCCGGCTCCCACCTGGGATCTACATGGCCCGAGCTGGCTTCGGTCCGACGCGTCTCATTGTGAAGCAATGACTCGGCGCCTGGCATCGTGGGGGCCGGTACCCGACCGCATGATGCTGTCGTCTTGGGGATCCGTGCTTTGGCTGTATCTGCTTCTGTTGCTTGGCCCGGTCACTGCCACTGTCCCCGCCGCAACCCACGCACAGATATTCAGGTACGAACTCCTGCCGACGATTGAAGCCACCATCAAGCCGGATGATGCCTCGGCCTTTGTTGAGATCCGGTCCATCACAGATGCCCCAAGGGAGGTCTTTGACCGCCGGCAGGGTCACAATATCTACATTTTTGCGCGTCTCTTCGAGGCCGTTTACGAGGGTGGTGATACGCTGGAGTTTGCCATCAACCCGGAATTCAGCAAGGCTGAAGCCCTTGAAAGCGCAACGCTCTGGGCATTCCGGGCTGGGCAGTGGCCTGAAGGCCTGAGGACCCCAGTTGAACGATTTGTGGTCCACAAGGGGGATCAGCCCATGGCCGGTGGTACTGGGAACGTCACAGTGCATGAAGATTGGCCGCCGACAGGTGCAGGTCACGTAGAAGAGATTCTCCTGCACGAGGCTGCTCATGCCGGCTATCAGTATCTGCAGCCTACCCTCCGGTGGCGCCTGGCGCGGCAGGCTGACGGCGTGTTTCTGACCACCCACGCCCAGCTGAATCCCTCCTCCGAAGATGTGGCTGCAACCTTTCCTGCTTGGGTGGCCGTGCGTCTACGTCCAGAGCGGCTGCATCCGGAGGTGTTTAGGAAGATCGTGGAGGGTGTACCGAACCGGCTTGCGGTACTGGACGAGTTGGGGCTGGCGGTGTACCCGCTGACCGTGTCCACGGCGCTTGTGAATCCAGGAGCTTCTCCAACTCTAGATGTGTACCCGAACCCTACGAGCGGTGCGATCAGCTTCTCTCGGCCGCTGACGGCCGAGCTTCAGGTCACTGATCTGCTGGGCCGGGTGGTGGCGCGCCTGCCTGCGGAGGCGATTTCGGGTGATCTCTCAGCGCTTCGGCCGGGGGTTTACCTGATGCGAATGGCTCCCGGCTCTAAGGCGCGACTGCTGGTGAAATGGTGAGGCAGCCGGTGTAGCCGGCCGGGGTCTATTTTGTGACGGTGGAAACCGAGTCGGGGCGGGTCACTCGCACCGTATTGCTGCAGTAGAGGGTCAGCCAGACATACCCATGACAAAGCTTGTGCATCGCTTTTGCGTGGATGTGTGTGGACGAGACGAGCGGGGTGTGGCGGGAAGCAAGATTGGCAGCGTAACCAACCGACTTAGTTCGATGCGTGCTTTTCTGACTCTCTTGCTCTTGCTTCTTGTGGCTCCTGTCACCGCCCAAACCGTCGATGATCTCTTTCGGGAGGCGAGGACGCTGGAAAGGGTACAGGGTGATTTCCGGGGGGCGATTGATGTATACGGGCGGATTGTTGATGAGGCTGGGGCGGATCGCGCTGCGGTTGCTCGTGCGCTAGTGCGCATGGGGCGGGCGTATGAGAGCCTTGGGCGAGCGGAGGCTCTTGGCGTCTATGAGCGGGTAGTGGCGGAGTACGCTGACCAGCAGGATGAAGTGGCCGAGGCGCGGGAGCGAATGGCAGGGTTGGTGGAAGACCGTCTGGATGCCCCAGCCGAGCGAGTTCTGACCTACTCGCCCGGTCAGATTTCGAGCCTCGGGAATCATCAGCGCAAGGGGCTCTCCTATTACGGTGTCGACATGTCGGCAGATGGCCGGCTCCTGGCTTTCTCTGGATTACCTGCTGAGGAGCCGTCAGCGGGCGGCATGCCTGGCCCACCCACCATAGAGGTCATTGAGACGGGAGAACGCACCCAACTCAAGCTGCCCGATGGTGAGTGTACGCTGCCCAATACTGTACGATTTTCGCCGGATGGCAGGTACCTGGCCTACGCCTGCTGGTGGAAGCCCATCGTTGGGCTCTACGATCTCGAGACCGAGACCAACACGTTGCTCCTTGGCGCCCAAGCCTACTTCGGACTAGGCGAGGGCGACCACGCGGAGGTCGAGCTCTTTGACTGGACGCAGGATGGGAGTCAGATTCTCGTGGCGCTTGAGTCCTTCCAGCCTGGGGAAAGAGACCCTGATCAGGTGAATCACCTGATTCTGCTGCCGAAGAATGGATCTGAGCCCACCTTCGTTGCCCACTACGGTGAGAAGCCCTACTACTTCTGGGAGAACAATGCCTGCCTCATGGATGGCGACAAGTTCATCTTTGGCGATTGGGTCTATGATCAGGGGACCGATTCATTTGAGGTCGTGCGCCGCACGGACGTTGAGAGCAATTCATCAGAGACGGTGCTCTACGAGCCGGGAGTTAGCTACGCGGTCTTCGGATGCGACAAGGCATCCAATGTCCTCTACTACTCCGCCAAGTTTGGGGACCAGACCCAAAACTTGTTCGCCGCACAGGTAGAAGCGGACGGGTCTCTGACCGGACACAAACTGCTGCGCGACGTTCCCCTGAATGCATGGGCTCATCCCATCACGCAGAATGGCAACCTCTACTACAATGTTGCGACTACGTCCCGCTGGACGCGCAATTGGAAAGGGCGCTTGTTGGACGGTGGAAGGGCCTTGCAATATCGAGAGAGCGAACAGCAGGGGAGTATCCTTGATTGGACCTCCGACGGCCGGATGCGCGCCGGGCGCAAGAACGGAGTCCTCGTGAGTGACGTCCTCACGGGCGAGGAGTGGAGTGTAAAGCCTCCGGGTCGGTTTTCGTCCTTTGCCTGGATGGACCGGGGTGAGCGCATGATGGTGTCGGCGGCGACCGGGACCCGTGACTCACTGGCGTCGATGACCTGGATTCTGGATAGCCGAAGGGGGGAGGTGTTGGATTCGCTGATCGACGTCCGGGCCATTGCTGTGATGCCGGATGGACGGTCGCTGTTGTATCCCCGGCCCACAAAGACGAATAGGCGCTGCTGGGATGCGATTGACCTGGATCACCGATCGGTGACGGAAGTCCGTTGCTTTGACGATTCTGCTAACTATGGGTCCGGGTTCGGCGAGGTCTCTCGATCGGGCAAGTTGATACACTTGTCCTACCGCGGAGCTGACAGTCTCGTTGTAAACCGGGTCTTCTCACTTGATGGCGATCTGGACTTGCTCCTTACGAAGACGCCGCGGGATGAGAAACTGGCCGTAGAGATTGCGGTCGATGACACGGGCGCCTACCTGGTGAGTCCGGACTCGGTGGTCTTTGTCG
>JABDJZ010000579.1 GCA_013003255.1 Rhodothermales bacterium | reverse complement strand
GCGCATCAATGTGCGGCGTGCTGGCACGCGCCAGTTGGTCAGACCTGATCCCATCAATGCCAACCACGAGGACTTTGGGCGACTGGGCCTGCGCGCTTACCGCCATTGCGCAGGCCAGGAACAGGATTGCTTTCATTTCAGATTGGGTAAGACGTAGGAGACGAGAAAATCAGGTGCCGGCCTACGCACAATATCAGAACACAACGTCGAATCCAAGGTACCAGCCGTATGCGTCTGGCCTTGCCCACCCTGCTCCTCTTTCTCGTCCAATCGGCCGCGGGTCAGGCACTCCACGGAAGCGTCCTCGATGCGCTTACGGGCGATCCCCTTCCAGGCGCACACATCTTTCTGGATGGCACCGGTCAGGGTGATGTGGCCGCCGCTGACGGCTCCTTTTCCCTGGCACTCCCGGACCGGCGTCCGTTGGTGGTGGTGGTAAGCATGGTGGGATTCAAGCTCCACACCATCACCATTTCGCCCCGGACGGACATCAGTTCCCCTCGCGAAATTCGTCTTGAGGAAGACCCGATTCTCCTGGATGAGTTTGTCATCGAAGCCGTGAAGCCCCGCGCGCTGCGCCGTCTCAGGGGTCGGGTGGATGATCTCCTGTTCAGCACCACCCCTGCCGGGTCGCGGTGCGAGATCGAAAACTCGGGCACACTACAGATTGAAAACCTCAACGGGCGACTCCGCGTGCGATCCCGCGAGCCGCTCCGGGTGCTGAATCCATACCTGGGGTACCGGATCACTATCCACGGATTTGAGCTTGAGGGCACTCAGCGGTCCTACCAGTTTGTGGGCCGCCTACAGTTTGAGGAAATGCCTCCTGGTAACGAGAAGGTGATGAACGCCCGCGGGGAGCGTCGCCTGCGTACCTGGAACGGCTCACGACAGCATTTCCTCCGCGCGCTGGTGCGAGGTACGCTGCCGGAATCGGGCTTCACGGCACAGATCGTTCAGGCCCCCGGCTACATCAAGGGGGGCGAGACCATCCGGGAGGTTCTGGGAGATGCCGACGACGGTGGCAGCGTGCTCTACGGAGACCCGGGTGACCTGACCAGGAGCCTGATGTTCAACGGCGCGCTTCTGGTTCGATACAGCAGGGAGCGTCCACTTGCCGCGTACTCCTCATACCTGAGGTCCGTCAACATTTCCGAGCCCAACACCAGGGACCGCGTGAGTTGGCTCGAACTTCCCACCGGGATCGCACTGCTTGATCGCAACGGCGTGCCGTTCGCGGACGGTGCCGCGCCTCCGATATCGCACTACGGCTACTGGTCCTGGGAGCGCATCTGTGACTCGCTTCCGGCCGATTGGGAGCCGCCCGTGGATTAAGGCAGAACGCGCGCTGTCGCGACCCCATCATTTAGCACACCAATCCCAGACCCATGCGTCACCTTCTGTTCGTCATCGGCTGCCTCCTGACAGTCAGCCCCGTTCTTGCGCAAACCGGGAGCGTGCTGGATGATCTGTCGCTGCAGAGCACCATTCTGGACTCGGAACGCATGTACGCCGTCTACCTCCCGCCGGACTATGATGCCTCTGCGCGGAGCTACCCGGTGCTCTACCTCCTCCACGGCGCCGGAGATGACCACACAGGCTGGGTACAGTTTGGCGAAGTAGCCCACATCGCCGATACGGCCATCCGCGATGGCTCCGCGACCCCAATGATCATCGTAATGCCGGACGCCCAGACCGGCCAGCGGGGCTACTTCAACAGCATCGACGGATCCTGGCGATACGAGGACTTCTTCTTTGAGGAGTTCATCCCGCATGTCGAATCCACCTTCCGGATCCGGGCCACCAAGGAATTCCGTGCCGTCTCGGGGCTTTCCATGGGTGGAGGCGGATCCCTGATCTACGCCATGCACAGGCCCGACATGTTCAGCGCGTCAGCACCACTCTCAGCCTACGTGGGGCCCCTGACCGAGTCTGATATGCGCCGCATGATGGCGGCTGAGACAGCCAACCTGGACGATGAGGCCATTGCCGCCTACTTCGACCGTCATCAGGCGCTGCGCCTTGCCGAGTCCGTCTCCGCCGAGGACCTCAACACGGTCCGCTGGTATATCGACTGCGGCGATGATGATTTCCTTTTCGAAGGCAATTCCCTCCTGCACATCGCGCTGACCAAGCGACAGGTCAGGCACGAATACCGTGTTCGTGATGGCGGCCATTCGTGGACCTACTGGCGAACGTCCCTGCCCGATGTCCTGGCCTTCGTCACGCAGGGCTTCCACCGCTAGCAACAACCAACCCCACAGACCCATGGCGATCACCCTTTTCGTCGCCAGCATTCTCGGGATCACTTCGATGGTGTTCTACAAGACCATCATCACCAAGGAATGGCGCAACAAGGTCCCGAATGAGAGTGAGCACTGGCGTGGGTTCATTTTCTACCACAACCCAAACGACCCGCGCTATTTCCTCCCCAAGCGGACCGGACTGGGCTGGACCATAAACCTCGCCCATCCTGGTGCCATCGTAATGCTGATTCTCATCGCGGTCGCGGTTGTCAGCTTTGCGATGGTGTTCCTGACCGGGACTTGATCTTCCCAGGCCGGTCTGAACTCAAGCCGGCCGCAAGTCCACCCAACCGGAGTCCGGGTCGTTGCCTGTGCAGTCTATTCCCGCCATCGCGCGGATTCGGTGCCGTGCCATCGGGCCTTCGTAAAGCGGTGGCACCTCCAAAGGGAGGGTGATTTCCACGGTCCACTCGTAGGCCCTGCCGGCCTGAAGAACCTGCGCCTCCGCCACGGGCCTCGTCATCTCGAACGTGTTCGACTGGGCGTGCACAGGGCCACCCACCTGACCCGCACGAATGGCCGTGGCTGGAACCTCGACCTCCTCGAGGCCCGCCACTTTCAGGTATACGCCGGCGCACATGACGTCCTTCGGGCCGATGACCGCCTTGACGTCAATGGGCATGGGCACTCCCCTGACCAACGGCCCCGGAGAGAGGGTCACGTCAGCAGATGAGCCGGTTATGACGGCCGCGGCCGCCTTCAGCTTGTCCAGAAATCCCACGGCGAAGTTGGTCTGTTGACCGGCGCTGGGCCGGCCACCCCAAGTTACGCCAGATCGACATCCAGGCGCTTGGGCCCGAACCGCAGTTCGCCGCTCTTGCCCAAGACGCGTCCAGCCTCAGACTCGCGGATATCGACCGTCGTTCGCCCGTCTGCGATTTCAACCCGACCGATTGCCTCGGCGGGTACGCCGCCATGGCGAGCGATGGTCGACACGACGTTGTTGACCCGGATTCCACTTTCCTTGCCGATGGGCAGGGCGAGCTTGACCATGGGCCCCGTGCGGGATGTGCGGGAAGGAGCGCCGTCGCCGCTTGCCGGCTTCCGGGCCTTGGAACCGTTGTCGCGGGCCTGATAGCTGCTCTCGCGGGACTTGTAGCCACCCTCACGGGGCTTGTAGCCGCCTTCGCGGGACTTGGAGCCACTCTCGCGGGACTTGTAGCCGCCTTCGCGGGACTTGTAGCCGCCTTCGCGGGACTTGTAGCCGCCCTCGCGGGACTTGTAGCCGCCCTCGCGGGACTTGTAACCACCGCCGCGGGATTCGTAGCCGCCGCGCTCTGAGCGCAGTGGCCGGCGCCGCTGCACCTCGGTAATCTTCTCAACCGGCCGCTTGTACTCGGCCTTCCTTGCCATGCGGATGGCCGCAGCCGCGATCTCCAGGGGATCCCCCCCTTCTTCGATCAGCTTCGCGACCAGTTCGCGCTCGGCGTGACAGCGTCCCCGCTCAACCCAGACGTTGATGGTCTCGGTGACCTTTTCTGAACGCCGGGTCTCGATCTCCTCCACTGTCGGCAGGTGGCAACGCTCCATCTCCTTGCCGGTGTGCTTCTCGATCCGTCGCATCTTGCCGATTTCGTTCGGCGCCAGCACGGAAATGGCCTCACCACTCCGTCCAGCCCGTCCGGTCCGTCCGATCCGGTGTACATACACCTCGGGGTCCCTCGGCAGATCCACGTTGAACACGTGCGAGATGTCGTCGATGTCCAAGCCTCTAGCAGCGACATCCGTGCCCACGAGCACCTGGATCACGCCACTACGAAACTGATTGATGATCCGCGTGCGGACATCCTGACTCATGCCTCCGTGGAGGGCCTTGGCCGGAATGGAGCGCTCGACCAACTTGGAAGCCAATTCCTCGGTCCCGACCTGCGTCTTGGCGAAGATCAGCGCGCTGGCGATTTCCTCGGTCTCGAAGAGGCGAGAGAGCGCGGCCAGCTTTTCGTGCCCGTTCACCAGGTAGGCCCGCTCACGGATCTCCTTGGCATCCTCGTGGGCCTCAACAGAACAGGAAACGGCGTCGTTGAGATACTTCTTGGCCAGCTTTCGAATGCGCGAAGGCATCGTGGCCGACATCAGCACCGTCTGGCGCTTGCTGGGGGTAAGGTCGAGGATGGTCTCGATGTCATCGACAAAACCCATCGACAGCATCTCGTCAGCTTCATCCAGGATCACCGTGGAGACCCGGGACAGGTCCAGGGCACCCTTTTCGGCCAGGTCCATCAGACGTCCAGGCGTTCCGACGACAACGTCCACACCCTTGCGGAGCCGGCTGATCTGCCGTCCATAGGCCTGCCCTCCGTAGATGGGCAGCACGGAAACACCCTTGATCTTGCCATAGGCAAACATGGTATCCGATACCTGGATGGCCAGTTCGCGGGTGGGTGCCAGGACCAGGATCTGCACGTGGCGATGATCGGGATCCAGGCGCTGAATGGCCGGGAGAGAAAATGCGGCCGTTTTTCCGGTGCCCGTAGGGGCCTTGCCGACGGCGTCGCGGCCCTCCAGGAGTGCCGGAATGAGTTCCGACTGGATTGGCGTAGGTTGCGTATAGCCGCGCTCTTCGAGCGTAGCAAGTAGACGGGGCTCAAGACCGAGCCCCTCGAACGAGTGGTTCATGTAGCGATGTAACTCAGATGAATGGATGCATCGCGTCCTTTCAGCCCGCGATGCGCGTCACTGCCAACAGGGTGACCCAAACACTAGAGTGAGCCGGTACTGAACCTCCGTTTAGAGCCTCCGCAAAGGGCGCGGCAGGCCGAGGTGGGCAACTGATCCCCTCAACCGGGCGGAGCCGACGTGGATTCATGCGTTGTGTGAGGGTTTGCGG
>JABDJZ010000568.1 GCA_013003255.1 Rhodothermales bacterium | reverse complement strand
GTATCCGGGCCTCTGCCACGGGCAGATTCACCCCAGTTTCCCGCCATAGAAACCGCTGCTTACATGCGTTTCCTTATGACCGCGGCCCTGTCGGCCGTGCTGATGCTCACCGCCGCCGTTCAGGCGCAGGAGCTTCCCATCGACATCCCCTTTGAGAGCTTCACGCTGGACAACGGATTGACCGTCATCGTCCACGAGGACCGGAAGGCACCCATCGTGGCCGTGAACATCTGGTACCACGTGGGCTCCAAGAATGAGCGGCCCGGCATCACGGGATTTGCGCACCTGTTTGAGCACCTGATGTTCAACGGTAGCGAAAATTTTGACGACGACTATTTCCAGGTGCTGGAGAAGGTGGGTGCCACGGATCTGAACGGCACGACGTGGTTTGACCGGACCAACTACTTTCAGAATGTGCCGACTTCGGCGCTTGACCTGGCTCTTTGGATGGAGTCCGACAGGATGGGTCACCTCCTGGGGGCCATCACGCAGGAGAAGCTGGATGAACAGCGCGGCGTGGTCCAGAATGAGAAGCGACAGGGCGAGAACGAGCCCTATGGACTGGTGAGCAGCACCATTTCGGAAAACACCTATCCCGAGGGCCACCCCTACAGCTGGAGTACCATCGGCTCGATGGATGACCTCAACGCGGCCTCCGTGGATGACGTCAAGGAGTGGTTTTCCACCTACTACGGCGCCGCGAACGCGGTCCTGGTGCTGGTCGGAGACATCGATGTGGCCACTGCGAAGGAGAAGGTGCAGAAGTACTTCGGTGACGTGGATCCGGGGCCGCCGGTGCTAAAGCAGGATGCCTGGGTGGCCAAGATGTCCGGCGAGCACCGCATGCTGATGGAAGACCGCGTGCCGCAGGCCCGGGTCTACATGCGCTGGAACGTACCTGAGTGGGGGAGTGATGAAGCCTGGTATCTGGACATGGTATCGGATGTCCTGGCACGCGGGAAGAACTCCCGTCTTTACAAGCGGCTGGTGTACGAGGATCAGATTGCCACCGACGCTTCGGCCTTTCTGAACCCCTTCGAAATCGGAAGCCAGTTCGGGATGCAGGCCTCGGCGCGGCCCGGTGTTGAACTCGCAGACATCGAGACGGCACTCTGGGAGGAACTCCACCGCTTCCTGCAGGATGGACCTACCGACGCGGAACTGGAGCGCGTCAAGTCCCAGATCATCAACAGCTTCATCCGGAGTGCCGAGACCATCGGCGGCTTCGGAGGCAAGTCCGACATTCTGGCCGAGTCCTTTGTCTACGGGGGATCGCCCGACGCGTGGGCTGACCGCCTTCGTCTGGTTCAGTCGGCAACTGCCGAGGATCTGCTCGAGGCTGCTCGCGAGTGGCTCTCGGACGGCGTCTTTGTTCTCGAAGTCCATCCCTTTGGAGACTTCGCGGCGGGCGAGGGAATCGATCGCTCCGAGATGCCCTCAGCCGGCACCCCGCCGTCTGCGAGTTTCCCGGCGCTGCAGCGCGCCGAGTTGTCGAACGGCTTGAAGGTGGTCCTTGCGGAGCGCCACACGGCGCCGATTGTCAACTTCAATCTGATGGTCGATGCGGGGTACGCCTCGGACCAGTTCGGCAAGCCCGGTACGGCACAGTTGGCCATGGCGATGCTTGACGAAGGAACGGACTCGCGAACAGCCCTTGAGATCGCCGACGAGGCTGCGCTGCTGGGCGCGGCCATCGGCGCCGGTTCCAATCTCGACCGATCCAGCGTGTCTCTGAGCGCACTCAAGCGCAATCTGGAGGCGTCGTTGGACCTGTACGCGGACATCGTGCTGAACCCGGCATTCCCGGAGGCAGATTTCGAGCGTCTCAAGCAGCAGCAACTGGTGGGCATCCAGCGCGAGCAGGCAACGCCCATCCAGATGGCGCTTCGCGTATTCCCCGGCCTGATGTACGGCGATGACCACGCCTACGGGCTGCCGTTCACGGGCTCCGGATTCACCGAGACGGTGCAGTCCCTGACGCGCGAGGATCTTTCAGACTTCCACGACACGTGGGTGCGTCCAAACAACGCCACCATGGTAGTGTCGGGCGACATCACGATGGACGAACTGGTTCCGCTGCTGGAGAGCAAGTTTGAGAACTGGGGCTCGGGCCGGGTCCCCGCCAAGAACGTGGCCCGCGTGGACTACCGGAATGGCGGCAAGGTCTACCTGATGGATCGGCCGGGCTCCATGCAGTCCGTCATCCTGGCCGGGCATGTGGCGCCTCCCAAGGCCAACCCGGATGAACTGGCCATCCAGACCATGAACAACGTGCTGGGCGGGGCCTTCATCAGCCGCGTGAACATGAACCTCCGCGAGGACAAGGGGTGGGCATACGGCGCATCCACCATCGTCATTGATGCGGTCGGACAGCGCCCGTTCGTAGTCTACGCCCCCGTGCAGACGGACAAGACGGCGGAGTCCATGGCTGAGATCGTGTTCGAGCTTGAGGCCGTGGTTGGAGACCGCCCGATCCAGGCCGAGGAGATGGCCTGGTCAAAGGACACCCAGACCCTGACGCTGGCCGGGCAGTGGGAGACCATCGGAGCTGTTGGGGGCTCGGTCTCCGAGATCATCCGGTTCGGTCTGCCCGATGACCACTACCAAGGGTACGCGCAGCGCATCAACGACCTGTCGCTGTCGGAAGTCCAGGGAGCTGCGCCCAAGCTGGTCAGCCCCTCCAACCTTGTCTGGATCATCGTGGGCGACGGCGCCGTGATTCAGCCCCGGATGGAAGAACTCGGGTTTACGGACATCGTCAAGATTGACAGCAACGGACGCCCGCAGGTGGGCGGCACGGACTGACTGATTCTGTTGAGCGGGTCCGGGGACTACTCCGGGCCCGCCAGCAGAATGATCCGGTAATCCTCTGCCGGGATGGGCCGTCCCGCATCCTGCGGATAGGGGCTCACGTGAATCAACGACAGCGTGAGGTCCGACACCGTTCCGGTGGCTTCGGCCGGGTCGTCTCCCAGCGTGAGCATCACCTCATGGGAGGAGCCGTCATAGGTCACCTCCAGCGATACGGTCACCTGGCCGGCCCAGACACAGTTGGCGTTCAGGGCACACCGGCTGTCTTCCAGAATCTGGTTAAACGTGACCTGAAGCCCGGACGGTGGCCGGATGGTTTCACCGATAGAGAGCGAGATTACATCGGTTGTCGGCGCCAGCGACAGCGCCGAAATGCTGTAGCTGATCTCGTCATCGACGGCGTTCTCAATCCAGTCGATGGTCACCTGGACGGGGTAGCCCAACTCGGGGTGGAAAGACGTTTCGACGGAGTAGGCCTCAACTTCAGCGCGGGCGGCGAGGTCAAAGAGCTCATCCACCGTCGGGATGTACGTCCACCACTCGTTGCCACCCGGCCAGAGGTTATTCGCCTGCTGAATGGCAGCGATGGTATCTCGCCGGACGTGGACCTGCATGGTGCCCGCTCCGATGCAGAAGCAGCCCCTGGTCATGGTGAGGTCGTAGTCGCGGGCATTGACGCGATTCCAAGTGGCCCGAGCCTCCTCAAGATCACTGATTTCGCCGGTGGAATCCGGTCCCGTGATGACACAGCCTGCGGTCGTGAATGCCAGCAGTGCCGTGAGCAGGACGTTCAGCAGGGGAAGGCGCATCGAGTCTCGATTTCAGGTTGCACTGGCCCGACCGCCGGCAATCACAGCAGGACGAAGTCCGCGTCGGCGGCCTCGACCAGTCCATCGTCA
>JABDJZ010000541.1 GCA_013003255.1 Rhodothermales bacterium | reverse complement strand
CGCCAAGCCAGGCGTGGCGATTGGCCGCGCGGGTGGCCTTGTAGCCAAGAAGAACCGCCTCGGAGTCCGCTTCGGCCAGTGCCCAGGAATCCTGATCGTCGAACACCCCATCCATGGCTGACTCCGTGAGCATGACCAGAGCCGGGACCCCATCGAGTTCTACACGACCCTGCGTCCAGCCACGTCGGGAGAACCGAAGAACCTTCGGTGCCTCGGGCTCCAACGGGTCTTCGACATACCAGAATGCCAGAGGGTACGGGATCTCGCCATCGGCGCCCGAGGGCTGCACAGACGGTACCTGAAGGAGCGCATCGAAGCTTGACCAGATCTTGCCTCTGGTCTCACTCGGCTCCGTTCGAACAACTTCGCCCGGCTCAAGCGTCCCGTTTCGATCAAGGTCCAGCCAGAGTTCGTCGAAGTGAGTAGCCGCTTCGGAACGAACCAGTCGTATGTCGAACTCGGCGTCGCCGAGACGAATCGTGGTTTCGTTCGAATCATCAAGCGGAAGCTGTTCGCCTCGCGGAGACCAACCGACGCGCCTCTCTTCCGACGGCGACTGCGGGTCCAGAGCGACTTCCACAACCGGAGGCCCGGCTGGCTGACAGGCCGCAAGAACGAGCAAGATCACGGGTAGACGCTTCATCTTTGCCCCAGGTACGAGAGTGCTGCGGTAGTCATGGCGCGAACACCCACGTCCAACGCCGCCTCATCCACAAAGAAGAACGGCGAGTGATTGGCTGCCGCTTCCTCAATGGGAGTCCCCGGCGCCCGCCCGCCGAGCCAGAAGTAGAATCCGGGCACCTCGCGGGCGAAATAAGAGAAGTCCTCCGCTCCGAGAACGGGCCGGCCCTGGATGACATTCTCTGCGCCCAGCGCAGCTTCGAGGTAAGCCACGGTGGCTCGCGTCAGGTCGGGATCATTGTAGGTGACCGGGTAGCCTCTCCCGATGCTCACCTCGGCCGTCGCGCCCGCCGACTCAGCGATCAACTTGGCCGTTCGCTCCACCCTTCGATGGACATCATCCTGCATCTCGGTGTCCAGCGTCCGGATGGTCCCGACCATCTCCACTTCGTCCGGAATGATGTTGCCGCGCACGCCGCCCTGAATGCTGCCGATGGTGACAATGGTCGGCGCCTTGGTGGCCTCCATCTGCCGACTGGTGATGGTTTGGAGTCCCAGGACGATCTGCGAGGCCACGACGATCGGGTCAACGCCGGCCCACGGGGCAGCGCCGTGGGTCTGGACGCCTTTCACGGTGATGCGAAGGCCGTCCGAGGCCGCCATCGCGCCGTGCTCCACCCAACCGATCTTACCGGCCTCTTGGCCGGGTCCAACGTGCAGCCCGAAGACGGCATCTGGCTTCATGATGTCGAAAAGCCCTTCCTCAAGCATGAGCCTAGCGCCTCCGCCGCCTTCCTCGGCCGGCTGGAAGATGAACATGACGTTTCCGGTCAACTCATCACGTCGTCCGGCGAGGATCTCCGCGACGCCCATCAGGATGGCGACATGCGTGTCATGACCGCAGGCGTGCATTACGCCCACTTCCCGGCCTCGAAACTCTGTGGTCACGGTGGAGGCGAAAGACAGTCCGGTTTGTTCGGTGACCGGAAGCGCGTCCATGTCCGCGCGAAGGCCTACCGTCTTCCCCGGTTTGCCGCCGCGGAGGATCCCAAGCACGCCCGTGTACGCGATCCCGGTGTGCACCTCCATGCCAAGGGACTCCAGATGTGCCGCGACGATGCCGGCGGTCCGGAATTCCTGATTGCCGAGCTCGGGGTTTGCGTGGATGTCGCGACGCCAGGCGAGGACGTCTTCGGAGACGGAGGCCACCAGGGCGTCCATGTCCGGGGCGGGGGATTGGGCGCTTGCTGGGGCGGCGAACGCGCTGAGCAGGAGTGCCAGAGTCAGGAGTCTCATGTGCGGGGGAGGGTGGTGGGCTCAGGGGCCCTCGGGTAGAGTTCGGCTCCGCCCGGGAAGGGGCCGGCGGAATCGAAGGTACAATGCCGCGGCGGGTCACCGCCCTACGGCACCTCCGCTAGCGGTCTCATTCAGGTCGGCACGCTGAGAGTCCGCACTGGCCCGCCGGGATGCCAGCCGCCGTTGAGGAAACCCCGAAGTTGACTTCCGGGGCCATATTCAACCTGTTCCGACCCGACCGCCCGCTCTAAGTTGAATATCCGGCCCAGTTCAACTTATTGACGCTATTCGGCGGCCATTAGGTTGATTCACGTGCTTGTTTTCAACTTTCGCGCTTTGCCGGCGGGGCGGGATGTCCCTCAGACAATGGGATCCAACCTCACAATAAAACAAAACCCCAACCGCCAGTCTGCGATCGGGGTTGATGTGGGCCCTACGGGATTCGAACCTGTGACCTCTCGCGTGTGAGGCGAGCGCTCTAAACCGCTGAGCTAAGGGCCCTTGAGGGCGCAAATAGTAAGAACAGGCCCGGGGGATGGGCAAGCGAAGCTTTCGTGCGGCCCGGACCGGGCCAGCTAGGGAAGCAGCAGTGCCGTGCTTACCGAGTCAGTCCAAAACGCCGGCGTGAGTTGCGCGGATGACTGCAGCGTCGGCAAAGCCATCACAGGACCGGCAACGCCAACCGTAGCGCGAGCGCCTGCGGGAACGCGGACATTGCGAAGCGGGTGCGCGTCACTGGGCACGGCTTCACGCTCCACGTAGGAATCCACTCGAGGCTCGGCCTGATATCGAATCACCGCCGAGCCAAACAGGACGCCGAGCATCAGCATCAGACCCGCTGCAGAAGTCAGCCAGGCCATCGAGCCGAGCCGAGAGCCGAGTGACCATGCCGGGCTGCCCAGTTGCTCACGGGCGATGGCTGTCCTAAGGCGGTTCTGCAACTCGCTGGTGGCGTGCGGGCACGGCGCCTGCTGAGCAAGAAACCGCTTGGCCTGGCAGAGGCAGCGAACGTGCTCGGCCATCGACGGGTTGGCGCGGAGGTATTCCTCAAACGCCTCGAGCACCACGGGGTCCATCGCCCCGTCTACATACTCGCAAAGGAATTCGTCCATTCCTTCGTCGAGGGGTGCCGCATGTTCACCGTCGTAGCCTTCGGCCATACACTTTTCTTCTGGGGTAATCGTCCATACACGCCTTCAAATGGCGGGATCCGCCGATCGGCAAAAAATCTGCGAAAGGCCCGCCGGCGGCGCCGCTCGTCTTGCATGGTCGCCTGCTACAGTTCGAGGACCCTATCGCCACAGATCCGTGACAACTATCGCGGGACCCGGCTCGTCTTAAGGGCAGAATCAGACGGGGAAATGAGTCTGATGGGTAGCAACAAGATCAGTAGGCCTGGGGAGACCTTCTGATCCATGCAGGGCCGGCTCGAGCATCGCTCGCCGGCCCTGCTGCTTTTTGGGGGTGTCGCATGGGAAGCCCCATCTTGCATCGTTGAGCCAGAGAAGGCTGGCATCGACGGCAATCATCAGACCACACAGCCATGAGTTGGATCGAGACTACCCCTTACCCGGCATCCACCGGGCGCCTTCGACGCCTCTATGATCGGGTGAAGGGACCCGAGGACAATGTCGACAACATCATGTTGGCCCACAGTCTTCGACCCCACTCGATGGAAGGACACATGGCGCTGTACAAGAGCGCCCTGCATCACTCCGGCAACACGATCCCCAAGTGGTTTCTGGAGGTCCTGGGTGTTTTCGTCAGCATGCTGAATGAGTGTGACTATTGCGTCGAACATCATTTCGCAGGGCTTCTGCGGCTCCGTCCCGATGCCTCGGAGGAAATCCGCAGATCGCTGGAAGGCGAAACGCCCTCTGCTCATCTGGCGGTCAAGCACGAAGAGGCCCTCGACTACGCACGGATTCTGACGCTGTCACCAGTTTCAGTCGCCGAGGACAGCGTTGCCGGGTTGCGAGAGCAGGGCTGGTCCGACGGTGAGATCCTGGAGATCAATCAGGTGGTGGCCTACTTCAACTACGCGAACCGGACGGTGCTTGGCCTGGGGGTGACAACGGAAGGAGATGTGCTCGGGCTGTCTCCTGGTGATTCCAGCGATCCGACTAATTGGAATCATGACTAGCCGGCCGACGGGCTAGCCCCTCCCTGATCTGCCAAGCCTCCCGGTGCGCTGGGTTGAAG
>JABDJZ010000523.1 GCA_013003255.1 Rhodothermales bacterium | reverse complement strand
GATCGCCCGCGGAGGCTCGGCGGATCCTGACGAACGGGCCGCGGTGGCCCGACAGGCGGCCGCCTACTCCGGGGTTTCGGCGGACTGGTATCTGGACCGCAACATGGAGGTGTCGGCCGGCGAGTTTTGGAAGGAGCTGCTGCGGGACGAGGGGTACACGGTGGGACGACTCGACTCGCGCTACCGGGGCCTGGATCGCGAGCAGGCCGGCGACCGCAGTGACTACAACCAGGAGCTCACGTCCTGGAATCACGCCTTCGCACCCACCATCAACTACTACCTGCGGGAGGAACTGGGCTTTCACACGGACCTGCGGTACTGGGTGTTCGGTCCCGTCAGTCCGTGGAACCGAAATGGGGACAACACGGGCGAGCAACTGCGCTCAGCGATGGCCAAGAATGCCAACCTCCACATGATGGTGCAGGCCGGGTACTACGACGGCGCCACGCAATACTTCGAGGCCATGTACACCATGTGGCAGATGGATCCGTCGGGGCGACTGGCGGACCGGATGCGGTTCGAAGGCTACCGAAGTGGCCACATGATGTACCTGCGGGCCGAGGACCTGGTGACTTCGAACGAGCACATTCGTGAGTTCATCGCGGACGCGCTGAAGACGGCCGAGACGCCGGCGCGGTACTAGGGGCAGCCGCGGCGCGGGCCTGCCACCTACCGGTCCAGCACTGACAAGTAATCCCGCCAGGGCCCCACGGCGGTCCGATATCGGGCGGCCATCATGCGGGACAGCTGCGCCACGTGGCTGAGGTCGTGCGCGGTCCAGGTGGCCAACAACTGGCCCAGCGTGACGCGGCCCAGCGCGGGGTGCATACCCGGCGCGTCAAGCCGACCCTCGAGCTCAAGAGCCTTCAGATCAGCAAGATTCTTCCGGCGGAGTTCAGCAAACTCGGCCAGCAACGCGGGCAGGTCTGGCGCGGGCTCCTCGGAGCGCATGGCTTCGCGGTGAAAGGGCTCGAAAGGCTTCTCCTCGCCGTGTTCCAGGAGATGCCTGGCTCGGACCATCCAGTCCGTCTTTTCGCCCAGAATCAAGTGACCTATCACGTCCTTGGGGCACCAGGCTTCGCCCCCGGCGATACGGTCTGCGGCGGCCTCGTCCACGCCGGACAGCAGCGAGGCAAACGTCTCCGGGGTGCGCGCCAGAAGGGCGATGGCTTCCGCGAGGTCAAAGGGCGGCGACGCGTCTCGAAGCGCCTGCTGGTGTGCCCGCTCTGCCGCTTCGTTGACTACCGCCAGCAGCGCATCTCTCAGCACGCCCGGACCACCGCCTGGAGGCGACTCAGCAGAGGAAGCCACCTCCACGTGCTCGACCACCGCACGAAACCCGTTGTGGGATGCCAGAACCCACCCGGTGATCCGACCGTCCCGAAGGGCCACCATGGAAATGCGCGGTCTCAGCGCCAACAGGCTCCGGATGCGGGCCTTGGCATGGTCCGGCCGGTCGTGCCACATGGCGAGGCATGCGGCTACGTCATCCTCGTGCAGGGGGCGGATCTCCAGTCCGGCCCCACTCACTGTGATTGTCCTGCGCTCCCCTTCTCGGGGATCTCCAGACCCATGGCTTCTCTACGTTCTTTCCACTGCTGGCGGGCCAGCTGGCGCATGTCCTCAACCGTATCAGCCTCGTCCACGATTTCGTGACCGATCAGAGTCTCGAGCGCATCCTCAAGCGTGACGACTCCCTGCGTTCCTCCATACTCGCCCACGACGATGGCCATGTGGGCGCGTTCCCGCATGAGGAGGTCCAGGAACTCCCGCAGGGACACGTTGGAGCGAATCGATAGAATGGGCCGCTTCAAGGCAGACAGCGACGCCTCCCGCTCACCCTCTACGGCGGAGTGAAGCATGTCGTACCGGAGGACGTGCCCGGTGATGGTGTCGATGTTGCCATCGAAAATCGGAATCCGGGAGAACGACATAACCGGATGGTCCCGAAGGACCGAGTCCACCGTCAGGTCTTGCTCCAACGCAAAGACTACCGTGCGTGGCGTCATGACATCCGCTACCGTCAGTTCACCGAAGCGAAGGAGACTGCGCATGATCCGGGACTCGTCCTTGTGGAGCACACCTTCCTTCACGCCAACGTCTGCCAGTGCCGGAAACTCATCCCTGCGAATGGACCCCTCGGCCTTGCCCCGCGACATCAGCCAGGTCAACCCCTCAGCCAGTTTTACCAGGGGCCACATCAGCCAGATGGTGGGCCGGAGGACGCGAATCACTGCGGGCGCCAGCCCACGCCAGTACAGCGCACCCAGTGTCTTCGGGATGATCTCAGATACTACGAGGATCAGGAACGTGAGGACCGCGGAGGCCGCACCGAGATACGCGTTGCCAAACACCGCGGCCGCCTGGGCTCCGGCGCCGGCAGCGCCGACCGTGTGAGCGATGGTATTCAGACTCAGGATGGCCGCCAGCGGTCGGTCCACGTCCTTCTTCATCTTGGCCAGCGCCAGGCCATACGCCCCGCCTTCTTCCACCTGACCCGCCACGTACGAGGGCGAGACGCTCAGTAGAACGGCCTCCATGATGGAGCAGAGAAAAGACACCCCCAGAGCGAGGGACACGTAAAAAATGAGTAGTGCCACGGCGCCCCTAGATTTTTTCCAGATCGATTGTCAGACCTTCGGTCTCCAGTTCAATGACCTGGTTGCCTCCCGCCAAGCGATACTCCTGGATGGCGTCGGGCAACATCTCCTTGGGCGTTTCCATTTGGAACAGCGTGTCGGCAACCACGTGCCAATCCTCGACGGTCAGATGTACCTGCGCCCGATCCCCCTCCCGCACGAATTGTGCATAATTCAGCACCTTGTTCAGGTGGTTGATGCCTTGCTTCTGGTGGAGATTCGGGTCCATTTTGGGGGGCGCTTGTTCAGCCCGTCCACACGCTTTCGGAACGCCAAAAGATCCCGATGAGACCCTACCTCGACCTCCTTCGCCACGTACGCGACAATGGACTTCGGAAGGAGGATCGAACGGGAACGGGCACCCTGAGCGTCTTCGGCCATCAGATGCGGTTTGATCTGTCGAAGAGCTTTCCCCTGGTCACCACCAAGCGGGTGTTCTTCAAGGGACTCGCCGTCGAGATGCTCTGGCTGCTCCGCGGTGACACCAACACCGGGTACCTCAACGAGCGCGGTGTCCGGATCTGGAACGAGTGGGCGGACGAGAACGGCGACCTCGGCCCGGTCTATGGCAAGCAGTGGGTGGACTGGGTCAACCAGCACGGTGAGTCGTTCAACCAGATTGAGCGAGTCATCGATTCCATTCGCAACAACCCCGACTCCCGGCGCCACATCGTCAACGCCTGGAACGTGGGGGAGATTGACCGAATGGCGCTTCCGCCTTGCCACATGTTATACCAGTTCTGGGTGGGCGATGGCGCACTTTCCTGCCAGCTCTATGTGCGCTCAAATGACCTGTTCCTCGGCGCGCCGTTCAACATCGCCGAGTATGCACTGCTGACCCACATGGTGGCGCAGCAGTGTGACCTGGAGGTCGGCGAGCTGGTCTACACCATCGGCGACGCGCACATCTACCTCAACCATCTCGATCAGATTGAGGAGCAGTTGTCGCGAGAACCCCTGCCGCCGCCGCAACTCCGCATCAAGCGCCGGCCGGCCTCGATATTCGACTACGAGTACGAGGACTTCGAACTGATCGACTACGTCCACCATCCCTCGATCAAGGCACCGGTCGCAGTCTGACGGCCGCCGCGGCCACCATGCGCATGCGCGCCGCCCTGCCTCATCGGAATCTTGAAAGGCACCCGAACCGTAGTCGAAGCATGTCCACTCGCCCCGAATTTGTCATCGTTGCGGCCGTCGGCGCCGAGGATCGCCTGATCGGCAACGGCCTCGAACTGCCCTGGCACATTCCGGAAGATCTGCGCCACTTCAAACGCCTGACTCTTGGCCGTCCGATGCTGATGGGCCGGAAAACCTTCGAGTCCCTGATTCAGCAGTTCGGAAAGCCGCTGCCCGGGCGCCGGCACCTTGTAGTCACCAGATCCGAATACCATTCAGATCAGGCCGAGGTCTTTTCGTCCATCGATGAGGCCGTGCGCGCGGCCGGTGACGTGGAGCAACTCATCATCGCCGGCGGCGCCACCATCTATGAGCAGTTCCTGGGACGGGCGGATCGCATGGAGTTGACCCTGGTGGACGGGAAGCACGAGGGTGATGTCCACTTCCCCGAATTCGAGCACCTTGTGGGTGAACGCTACCACATCGTGCGAGCCGAGGGCGGCGATGGATTCCGATTCCTGACCTACGTAACGGATCCGGACTCGTGGGCGCCGGATCCTGAGATCGACTGGCCGTAGCTGGACGCTCAGCCGCCCAAACCCACCCGCTCCATGATCTCGTCGACCCGCTGGAGGTGGTATTCCACGTCGAACTCAGCCGCGATTTCCTCGGCCGTCAGGTACTCCCCGATCTCAGGCGACGCATCCACCAGATCGCGAAATGAGCGCTTCTCCGTCCAGGCCTGCATGGCCAGAGGCTGCACAGTGTCATAGGCCTTCTCGCGAACGAGGCCCTTGTCGATCAGTGCGTTGAGGAGGCGCTGGCTATTGTAGAGGCCGAACGTGCGCTCCATGTTCTCTCGCATGGTGTCGGCGAAGACCACGAGATTGTCCATCAGGCGGCCGAACCGCGAGAGTGCGTAGTGCAGCACGGTCGTGGCGTCCGGCAGAATGACCCGCTCCGCGCTGGAGTGCGAGATGTCCCGTTCGTGCCAGAGCGGGACGTTCTCGAATGCCGTGATCATGTAGCCCCGCAAGAGCCGCGCGCAGCCGGTGATGTTCTCGCTGCCGACCGGGTTTCGCTTGTGCGGCATGGATGAGGAGCCTTTCTGTCCCTTGCGGAAGGCCTCCTCGACCTCGCGCACCTCCGACTTCTGAAGGCCGCGCACTTCTACGGCCATCTTTTCGAGCGTGGCACCGATCAGGGCCAACACGGACATGTAGTGGGCGTGCCGGTCCCGCTGGAGCACCTGGGTGGATATGGGCGCTGCCTCCAGACCGAGTCGCTCGCAGGTCAGGCGCTCCACGTCGGTGGGCAGGTGGGCAAACGTCCCCACGGATCCGGAGACCTTTCCTACGCGAAGGTCCTCTGCCGCGGCATCGAAACGCTTCAGATTGCGCTTCATCTCCGCATAGTACAGGGCCATCTTCAGGCCGAAGGTGGTCGGTTCCGCGTGGACCCCGTGGGTCCGGCCCATCATCAGCGTGTGACGATGCTCCAGGGCCTTCCGCCCGAGCACATCAATCATGCGGGTCAATTCCTCCCGAATCAGCGCGTTGGCCTTCTTCAGACGAACCGACCAGGCGGTATCCACGACATCGCTGGACGTCAGGCCGTAGTGAATCCACTTGCGCTCCGGCCCCAGAGACTCGCTGACCGAGCGGGTGAAAGCCACCACGTCATGCCGCGTGGTTTCCTCAATCTCGTGGATCCGGTCCACGTCAAAGGCGGCCTTCTCGTAGAGCTTCTCCACGTCTTCGGCCGGGATGACCCCGAGTTGTGACCATGCCCAACAGGCGGCCAACTCCACCTCAAGCCATGCATCAAATTGGGCTTCTTCCGTCCACAGCGCAGCCATCTCGGGCCGCGAATATCGTTCGATCATCAGACTTCCGTTCGCCGAACCGGGGCCGGCGTCAAATGGTGTCCCGCTGATTCCGCAGGTGTTTGTACAGCAACGCCCGAGCGCGGAAAATGTGCGCCTTCACCGTCCCCAGAGGAAGGTCGAGCTCCTTGGCAATCTCTTCGTAGGACTTTTCCTGCTGGTGGCGCATCACAATGACAGTGTGATACTTGGGCGGGAGCGCATCGATGGCCTCCTGAATGAGCTCGCGCCGCTGATCCTCCACAATGTGCCGGTCCGGCCGGTAGTCGACATCCGGGATTTCGAACTCAACCTCCCCATCCTTGGTCTTGATGGGACGGTCAATCGAGAAGGTCTGCAGCCGCTTCTTCCGCAGGAAGTCGATCGTGTGATTCGTGGCAATCTTGTACAGCCACGTCGAGAAGGCGTAGTCACTCGAGTACGACTTCAGCGCGCCGAACGCCTTGATGAAGCACTCCTGGACCAGGTCATCAATGTCATTTGACCCACGCACCATCTTCTGGACGTGCCGGGTCAACGCACCCTGGTACTTCTCCATCAACTCCTGGTAGGCCGATTGACGGCCCGCCAGGGCCGCCGTCACCAACTCCCGGTCCTGCTCGCTGGACGGCGAGGGAGTTTTCGACGATCGTTTCTTGGCCATGGAGGGGGAAGTGCGAAGCGATCCAGAAGATAGAAAAAAGGCACCGCGGGATCGCCTCCATTCCGGGGGGCCCGGGGTCCCTTCCCGGGCGGATTCTGCGAACGGCCTGGCGAGCCTCCGTTGCCTTCTGTCAGTGAGCCTTCCCATCCGGGGATTCGACCGGAGGCGGCTCCCGGTATTCCACCTCGATCCTGCGGATGAACACCACGGGCTTGCACGACGGTATCCGAATTCGCCGAATGTCGGAGCCAGCGAGCGCAATCGGCTCGGCCTCTACGAAGATGTCCGAAGGCAGACTGCCGGTATCCACCACTTTTCCCAGAGAACTGATGGCCTCCAGCGGCATGCCGGCGCCCTCGAATTCGTAGTTCTCGTTGGCTGCGTGGCCGAAGATCCGCACGCGGACCGCCGGCGCAGGCAGGCGCAGTATGGTGTCCATGGCGCCCCGCTCGTTGGACGGAGTCAGACCCAGGCGCGGGCCACACCACGCGAATCGCTTGTTCTCAGGGAAGGTGATTCCCTGAAAGTCCACCATGTGGAGGGCGTCCCAACCGCAGTACCAGCGGTCAAACGCGAAATCGTACTCGACAGTATTCCCCCTTTGCCCCTTGGGGCGGCGGATGTCTATAACCGTTTTTGGTCCCATTGCTCCTCCAAATCATCGCCGGCCTCGGGGGGGTGGGGCCTGGCGCGATCCAGCTTTCTTTTGGTTCGATAGCTGAGTGTCGGGGGTGCGTATCCGGTTGGTGATGGGACTCCTTGGTGAGTACGTCCCGGAAAACCGGATTCGGGTTCCGACATCGGAGGTATCGGCCGAAGGGCCAACCCACTTAAATGAAAACGCCCGGCCCCCGCTAAAGGGACCGGGCGTTTTGCAGGTCGTGCCTTGGGACGCGCCTACTTGATCCAGAGGATCTCGCGGTACGTCGGAAGCGGCCAGAGGTCGTGCGCCACGAGCGCCTCGAGCGCATCGGCAGCGGTCCGCATCTCGGCCATGGCCGGGATCACGTTGTCCCGCATGTGACGAGCCTTCTCGTGAACCGAGTCGCCTCCGAGCTCACGATTCTGCTCGCTGAGCTTGTCGAGCTTCTTGCAGAACTTGTCGACGGCCTTCTCGACGGTGTCCGCAACGCTCTTGATGCCCTTGCCACCAACACCGGAGAGCTGGGACAGGTACTTCACAGCGGCCGGCAGCAGGTACGTCCGGGCCAGGTATTCCGTGGTCTCCGCCTCGATGTTGATCTTGATGAAGTACTGCTCCACGAGGATTTCCTCGCGGGCACGCAGCTCCACCTCACTCAGCACCTCAGCCCGCTCGAAGAGCTTGATGTTCTTCTCGTCCAGCAGGTGCTCGTAGGCATCCATGGTGGTCCGGAGGTTGAGCAGCCCACGCTTCTCAGCTTCCTTGTGCCATGCATCGGCATAGTTGTCACCGCCGAAGATGATGGGCTTGGAGTCGTGAATGACGGCTTTGACCACGTCGGCCACGGCCTGCTCAAACACAGCCTTGTTCTTCTTCTTGCCGGCAAGCTCAGCCTCCAGCAGATCACCCATCTCGACCAGTGACTCCGCGACGATCACGTTGAGCACAATGTTCGGGAACGAGACGGACTGCGAGGAGCCGACAGCCCGGAATTCGAACTTGTTGCCCGTGAAAGCAAAGGGGCTGGTCCGGTTGCGGTCACCAGCGTGACGCGGCAGATTGGGAAGCGTCTTGACGCCGAGACCCATCAGGCCGCCCTGCTTGGACTCGGTGGCCGGGCCGCTTTCCAGCTGCTTGAAGACGTCCTCCAGCTGCTCTCCCAGGAAGATGGAGATGATGGCCGGCGGGGCCTCGTTGGCACCCAGGCGATGATCGTTCCCTGCGGTGGCAACTGAAATCCGGAGCAGGTCCTGATGACGATGCACGGCGCGAATCACGGCAGCGCAGAAGAACAGGAACTGGATGTTGTCGTGGGGGGTGTCGCCCGGCTCCAACAGGTTCATGCCCGTGTCGGTAGCCATTGACCAGTTGTTGTGCTTTCCTGAGCCGTTGATGCCGGCGAAGGGCTTCTCGTGCATCAGGCACACCAGGCCGTGGTGACGGGCCACGCGCTCGAGCGTGAGCATCAGGAGCTGCTGGTGGTCAGCGGCCACGTTCGAGTTCTCGAAGATGGGCGCGATCTCATACTGGCCCGGAGCTACCTCGTTGTGACGGGTCTTGACCGGGACGCCGAGGCGGTACAGCTCCTTCTCGGTCTCGAGCATACATGCCAGGACACGGTCCGGAATGGAGCCGAAGTAGTGGTCATCCAGCTCCTGTCCACGCGGCGGCTTGGCACCGAACAGCGTGCGGCCGGTGGTGACCAGGTCTGGGCGGCGGAAGTAGTACTCCTCATCGATGAGGAAATACTCCTGCTCAACGCCTACCGTTGAGAAGACCTTATGGGCATCCTTGACGCCGAACAGGCCGAGGACGCGCATGGCAGCGCTGTTGAGCGTCTGCATGGACCGCAGCAGAGGCGTCTTGTGATCAAGCGCCTCGCCACCCCACGACGCGAAGGCCGTCGGGATGGCCAGGTAGGAGCCGTTCTTGTTCTCGACGATGAACGCGGGCGAGGTGGGATCCCAGGCCGTATAGCCGCGGGCCTCGAACGTGGCGCGGACGCCGCCGGACGGGAAGCTGGACGCATCCGGCTCACCCTGGATCAGCTCCTTGCCTGAGAACTGGGCGATGGCTCCGCCCCCCTCGTTCGGGGTGATGAAGCTGTCATGCTTCTCGGCCGTAAAGCCGGTCAGCGGCTGGAACCAGTGCGTGAAGTGAGAGGCACCGCGTTCCACGGCCCACTCCTTCATGGCCAGGGCCACCGTGTCGGCAATCGTAGGATCCAGCGTGGCCCCCTTCTCAATGGTGGCGAGGATGGACTTGAACACGGACTTGGGCAGGCGGGACTTCATTTCCGCCAGGCCAAAGGTGTTCTCGCCAAAAATGGACTCGATGTCCATTGCGGTAGTGGACTTGCTCTTGCCATTGCCGTTGCCAATGACGTGTTTCGTGGCGGCGATGACGTTGTAGTCGGCGACAGTGCGACTCATGATCTTGGGCGTGTTGTTCTGGAGCCAGAAGTTGTTTTATGCGGGCTGGTTCTGCTGCTGGAGCAGGACCATCGGAGAGGCCTTCAGTTCGCGTGTTTCCTTGTAGGTGGACAGCACGATGCTTGAGGAGGTCCCGTGGACCCCGGGCATGGCCTGGATACTCGAAAGCAGGGCCTCGAGGGTGGTGGTGTTTCGCGTTCGCACCTTCAGAATGTGCGAGCCGTCACCGGTGATCGAGTGGACTTCCTGCACCTCCGGCATGGAGGTGGCGGTTTCAACGAAACCTGAGTAGTTGGCTGACCCGTCCACGGTGACGCGGATGAAAGCCATGATGTCATACTGAAGCCGCTTGGCGTCGAGGACGGCGTGATAGCCCTTGATGACTCCTCGCTCCTCAAGCTTTCGCATGCGGTCCGAGATGGAAGGAAGTGACATCCCTACATCCTCGGCAATGCGATTGCGCTTCATCCGACCGCGCTCCTGGAGCAGTTCCAGGATGCGTGCATCAATTTCGTCTATCCGATCCATACCCTCGTGGTTTAGCTTACTAAATTAGGCAAGTCCAGCCCCCTTGTTCCAAGAACGACCAGCAAAGACTTATCCACATCTTACTTTCATCAAGATGAACGTCGAAATCTGGCCACTTTGGGACAATACGAGGCATAGCCTCTCATTTTTTTCATAGTTGAGGGCTGGCGGGGCACTTTTATGGAAGCGCTTCGATCACAATACCGTAATGAATCAGGCTGCTTGGCTTCGGATATACCTTGCATTGTATTCTTGGAAATGAGCACTTTTCAGGACTTCAGATTGGAAGCCGAGGCACACGAGGCATTCCAGACAAACCGCTTTGTGCACCTTGAAGGCGTCCTGGATCCGGCCTGGCTTGCGCCACACGCCAGGGAGATCACGCGACTCGTCCTGGAGCTCAATACCAACCGCCAGCCGCTGCACCTTCGCGACACCTACTCGCGCGCGTTCCTTCAGGTCATGAACCTGTGGCGGGAGAGCGAGATAGTCCGCGAGTTCGTATTCAACCGGCGCCTCGCGCGCATCGCGGCCGGTCTGCTGGGCGTCCCGTCGGTGCGGCTCTACCACGACCAGGCCCTCTACAAGGAGCCCGGCGGCGGCCACACACCCTGGCACGCGGACCAGTTCTACTGGCCGCTGGCCACGGATCGCACCGTCACAGCCTGGATACCGCTGCAGGACACGCCCCTCGAAATGGGTCCTCTGGAATTCGCCAGCGGCAGCCACGTCTTGGAGGGAGGCCGGGCACTCGGGATTTCAGACGAAAGTGAGGCGGCCATTGGGACGATGCTGCGTGAGCACGGTTACCCGGTCAGGGTGGAGCCGTTCGCGCTTGGCGATGTCAGCTTCCACTCCGGCTGGCTCTATCACCGGGCCGGGCCGAACCGGACGGGCTCGCCGCGGGGCGTCATGACCATTATTTACATGGATGCCGCCATGGTCCTCAAGGACCCGGAGAATGACAACCAGCGGCTGGACTGGCAGACGTGGTGCCCCGGCGCCCGGGTGGGCGAGGTCATTGATACACCGCTCAATCCGGTGCTTTGCTGAGCGCGGAGCGGAACCCTTGGGCGTTCGACCGCACTTCATTGAATCGAGTCCGAAGCTCGACCAGTGTCGCCCGGTGAGCGGGATCGTTCGCCAGGTTTGTGAACTCCCCAGGATCGTTCGCGTGGTCATAGAGCTCTTCGTTGCCTAAGCCCGCAGACTCTCCCCACCGGTTGTACCGCCACCGTTCCGTGCGAAGTGATCCTCCCTCCGCGCTGGTGATGGTGTAGGCTTCGCCCGACTCGTCTGAATCGGACAGCATGTCGGTTCCCTGCAGGATTCCCGGGGCGCTTTTCTCCAGACCCGCCAGGCCGGCCACCGTCGGGTACAGGTCTATCAGCTCCACAATCTCATCGCTCGCACCACGCAGGCCGCCGGGTTGACTGATAATCAGCGGGACGCGAACGCTCTCCTCCCAGAGACTGAGCTTCTGCCAAGAGGAATGCTCGCCCAGGTTGAACCCGTGATCGGACAGGAAAATGATTACTGTGTTGTCTGCGGCCCCCACGCGTTCGAGTGCATCAAGCACCCGTCCCACCTGCTCATCCATGAAGCTCACGCTGGCGTGGTACGCGGCCACGGCCTGCCTCTGCTGCTCCAAGGTCATGCCAAAGCGGTTGGCGTTGCTCATGCGGGCGGCCTGCTCCGGAACGTCTTCGAGGTCGCTGTCCGGGACGGCAGGGAGCGGGGCCTTGTCCTCCGGATACCGGTCAAAGTGGCGGGCCGGTGCGATCAACGGAACGTGAGGGCGGACGAAGCCAAGGGCCAAGAATAGCGGAGCGTCCGGCTTGACCCGCGTTCGGTTGGTGGCCCCGGACGGGAGCGGCCGGAGGCGTGTCTCCAGAATTGAGATGGCCTGGTCCGCCGCCAGCACATCGGCCTGCGTGGATTCCTGCCCGTCTTCCAGGATCATCCGGGCGAAATTGGAGCCATAGTGCTGCCCGCGCGACAACCGCTCCAACCGGCCCGGCGACATCGTCTCCGGAGCCATGATGTCCACGGCGAAGTCCCAGGAGTCCGGGTCATCTGATCCCGTCTCTCCCCGTTCGATGCCTCCCGGAACGCCGACATGGAAAATCTTCGACACCCGGGCGGTGTAGTACCCGTTGTCTTTCAGAAAGCGCGCCATGGTGGGATGGTCCGCCAGCTCTGGTGTAGCCAGCCGGTGATTCCCCGTATCAAAGGCGTTCCCAGTCACCCCATTCGATTCGGGGTACAGCCCGCTCATGATCGAGGCCCGCGACGGCCCGCAAACCGGGTACTGCGCGTAGGCACGGGTGAACCGGACACCCGATTCCGCGAGGCGGTCCAGATTGGGCGTGTGCACCACCAACGTTGAGTCCACGTACGGAGCGATGCGCGTGTTCAGATCATCCGCGATGATCATCACGATGTTGGGCGGCCCGGCGACCAATCCCTCGGGAGTCACCTCATGCGCATGCCACCGGCCCGCAGCCAGCATCAGGAAGGCAAGGATAAAGAACAGGCGCATCGCTTGAATCCGTGGATGGGGATCCAATCATAGCCGGACGATGGCCCCCGCGCAAGGATCGCGCGCCACATGCCATGGTGGGCTATTGGACCATCACTATCGCTGAAGTACACTCGTTCGACACAGACATTCAGCCCCATGGTTCGACGCGCATTCTATCTCGGTAGCCTTCTGACGCTGACGGCAATCGGCCTCGCGGCGGCCCGCTATCCTGACGTCCTCTGGTCACTCGTGGTTGTCGGCCCCATCATCGTTTTGGGGCTCTATGATTCCTTTCAGACCGAGCACGCCATCCGGCGCAATTTCCCGGTAATCGGCCACGCTCGGTACTTGCTGGAGAGCATCCGCCCCGAGATCCAGCAGTACTTCATCGAGTCGACGCTGGACGCCTTTCCCATCGAGCGCGAGCACCGGAGCCTGGTCTACGCCCGGGCAAAGGACGAATTGGAAAGCCACCCTTTCGGAACCCATCGGGATGTCTACGGCATCGGGTACGAATGGGCCGCGCATTCGATAGGGGCCACCGAGGAAGTGGACCATGCCGCGCGACTGATGATTGGCGGGCGAGACTGCAGCAAACCCTACGCGAGCTCATTCCTGAACATCAGCGCCATGAGCTTCGGCTCGCTGTCACCGACGGCGGTCACCGCGCTCAACAGGGGCGCCAAGCTCGGCGGTTTCGCCCACAACACGGGCGAAGGCGGCATCTCGCCCTACCACCTGCAGGGCGGGGACCTCATCTGGCAGATCGGGACCGGATACTT
>JABDJZ010000500.1 GCA_013003255.1 Rhodothermales bacterium | reverse complement strand
GGCCAAGGACGCCGCGGAAGCCGTGGCCGACAAGGTTGAGGACGCCGCGGAAGCCGTGGCTGACAAGGTTGAGGATGCCGCAGAGGCCGTGGCTGACAAGGTGGAAGACGCCGTCGATGCCGTGGCTGACAAGGTCGAGGACGCCGTTGAGGCCGTCGAGGAAGCTGCCGAGAAGGCGGTGGATGCGGTGACCGACTCCGACGACGACGGCGACGACGAGAAGGCAGAGGACGAGGAAGAGAAGAAGGACTGATTCTCTCCGGTCTTCAAGATTGTGGCGGGGCGCTCCTGGATTCAGGGGTGCCCCGCTTTCATTTAGGCCGTTGCGCCTGCGGCCGTCGCGCCTGCGGCCGTCGCCGTGCCTGACCGTCGTGTTGCCCCGCCCCGGGCCGGCGTCCCGTGCCGTCACGCCTCAGGCCGCGGGGCCTCCAGTCGAATGAGCCGGAACCGGGATCGCAGAATGCGTAACATTCAGTATGGCACTGACTTCGTCCATTCTCTCGGGCACCGAGATTGCGATTGAGCCTCAATTCAAGGAGGCCGTTGAGAAACTGGTGGCGTCGGCCCGCGAGACGCTGCCGACGGTAGATGAAGACCTCATCTGGCGCGCGTTCTACGTGGCCTACTGGGCACACCGGGACGGGAAGCGTGCAACCGGCGAACCGTATATCGTGCACCCCCTGGCGGTCGCCCAGATCTGCGTGGACCGGATCGGCCTGGATGACGTGACCGTGGCAGCCGCACTGCTGCACGATGTCGTGGAGGACACCGAGGTAACCCTGGAGTTCATTCAGGATACCTTTGGAGACACGATGGCCGAGGTCATCGACGGGCTCACCAAGATTGGCGGAGCGTTTGAAAGTCGCGCCATCGGCCAGGCGGAGAATGTGCGCAAGCTGATGCTGTCGATGGCATCGGATATCCGCGTGATCCTGGTCAAGTTTGCCGACCGGCTCCACAACATGCGGACGCTGGGCTCACTTTCGAAGCACAAGCAGTTCAAGATTGCCACGGAGACGCACGAACTGTTCGCGCCTCTGGCGCACCGCTTCGGTTTCAATGCGCTCAAGAGCGAACTGGAGGATCTGTCGCTCAAGGTCCTCAACGCGGACATGTACACGCTGATCGAGAAGGGCCTCCGGGATTCGAGCAAGGATCGCGAAGCCTACATCGAGCAGTTCATCGAGCCGGTCACCGAGCGCCTCAAAGCGGACGGCTTCGAATTCAACATCTCCGGAAGGTCGAAGAACTTCTACTCGATCTACCGCAAGATGAAGCGGCAGAACAAGCCGCTGAGTGAGATCTACGACATCTTTGCCATCCGGATCGTTCTGGAAAGTCATGGCAAACAGGGGCGCGAAGACTGCTGGCTGGTCTACTCTATCCTCACGGACCTGTACAAGCCGCTTCCGGAGCGCTTCCGGGACTTCATGTCAGTCCCCAAGTCCAATGGCTACCAGAGCCTCCACACCACGGTACTCGGGCCGGGAGGCCGCCGGGTGGAGATCCAGATTCGCACCCGCGAAATGCACGAGGTGGCGGAGAAAGGTGTAGCCGCCCACTGGAAGTACAAGGAGGGAAGCTCGCGGAGCGACTCCGAAATGGAAACGTTCCTGACGTGGGTTCGGGAGCTCCTGGAGGGCCCCCGGCCGGAGCAGGCCACGGAGTTCGTTCAGGACTTCCGGCTCAACCTCTACGACGAGGAGATCTACGTCTTCACGCCCAACGGGGACCTCCTCACCCTGCCCGTGGGGGCGTCGCCGGTCGATTTCGCGTTCCAGGTCCATACCGAAGTCGGCTTCCACTGCATTGGGTCCAAAGTGAACGGGAAAATGGTCCCGCTGTCCCACAAGCTGCAGAGTGGGGACCAGGTCGAGATCATCACCTCAAAGAAACAGACCCCGAATCCGGACTGGGTCAAGTTTGTCGTGACGCAAAAGGCCCGTTCGCGGGTCCGGCACTGGATCAACGAGAAGCGGCGCAAGGCGGTTGATCACGGCAAGGAGTTGTGGGCAAAGCGGGCTCGGCGAGCCAGCATCGAGTTCACCGAGCAGGACATGTCGCGCTGGGCTGTCAAGCTTCGATTCCCCAACCAGCAGCAGCTGTACTACGAGATCGGAACGGGCCTGTACGACGTCAAGGACCTTTTGGCCTTTGTCCGCGCCCAGTCCGAGGGCGTGGCGGAGGTGGAGGGCAAAGAGACGACGTCGGATCGGGGCGCGGAGGAGTTCGAGACCTTCCTTGACACGGCGCATTCGACGGGCGCTCCCGCGCTACTCATTGACGGAGAGCTCCACACCGATATCAAGACCAGCTATGCGTCCTGCTGCAACCCGATTCCGGGCGATGAGGTGTTCGGGTATATTTCCCGAGGGGGGGTTATAAAGATTCACCGCGTCAACTGCCGGAACGCGCCGAATCTGCTCATCAACCAGCCGGATCGCGTGGTGCCCGTGCAGTGGAGTCGGCAGAAGGATGTCTCCTTCGTTACGGCGCTGCGGATCATGGGGGAGGACCGGGTAGGCCTTGTGAGCGACCTCACCACCGTGATCTCCAAGAACCTGAAGACCAACATCCGGTCCATCTCGGTCGA
>JABDJZ010000499.1 GCA_013003255.1 Rhodothermales bacterium | reverse complement strand
GCCTCCATCAGCGACAGCGTGTCCAGGTGCTCTGCCTCGGTTTCGTCGCAGAAACCGGCAATGATATCGGTTTAGAATGAGATGCCCGGGACAATGGTACGAGCCCGATCAAACAGCGCCAGGTACTCGTCCCGCGTGTACGTCCGCCGCATGCGCTGAAGCACATCCGTGTTGCCGTGCTGGACAGGTAGATGGATGTAGTTGCAGACGTTCGGGCGCTCGGCATGAACGTGCAGCAACTCGTCCGAGCAGTCCTTGGGATGACTGGTCGAATAGCGAATGCGCAGCTCCGGGCTGATAAGGCTGATCCGATACAGGAGTTCGGCGAAGGAGACCGCCGTGCCGTTCTCGTCATATCGGTACGAGTTCACGTTCTGGCCAAGGACCGTGACTTCCTTGAAGCCCCCTTCCACCAGGCTTCGGCACTCGCCGAGAATGCTCTCCACGGGCCGACTCCGTTCCCGCCCGCGCGTGAACGGAACGACGCAGAAGGCGCACATGTTGTCGCAGCCCCGCATGATGCTGACGAATGCCGAGACGCCGTTGGAATCGTAGCGGACCGGTGCGATGTCGGCATAGGTCTCCTCGCGGGACAACTGCACATTGACTGCGGCCTGTCCCGACTCAGCCGACTCATCCAGCAGTCGCGGAATGTCTCGGTAGGCGTCCGGCCCCACGACGAGATCCACCAGCTTCTCCTGCTCCAGCAGCTTGTGGCGCAGGCGCTCGGCCATACATCCGAGGACCCCCAGCTTGAGATCCGGGCGATTCCGGCGCTTGTCGGCGCGCAATGCGTCCAGTCGGCGGCGAACCTTCTGCTCCGCATTCTCCCGGATGGCGCACGTGTTCAGGAGGACGATGTCGGCCTCGTTCTCATTGTGCGTCAGGCCGAATCCGGCGTCGCGGAGAACGGATGCCACGATCTCCGAGTCGGAGACGTTCATCTGGCAGCCGTACGTCTCCAGATACACGGCCTTTTTTCCGGAGACTTCGGGGCCGGCGGTCTTTGGAGCGTCGAGGTCTTCGGTGCCCTCGAGAACCGGTATGTCAGTCAGCAGGTGGGTCATCGCGTGGTATTCAACGGGTCGGTCCGGCACCCTGAGTGGTGGCCGGGCGGCCGGCATTAACGACCGGATAGCGATGCGGTTCGAGGGAATTGTGACAAAATGGCAGGGCGCTCCCCCTGCGTAGCACTGCGCCAGGTGCTAGAAGCCCTGCTTCCGGAGCCACTCCGGCGTCATGCCACCAACATCACCCTGCTCCCGATTCTCCAGGAAGCCCACCACGTATTTGCCAACCATGTCGAACTCCATGTTGACGGAGGATCCCGGCTGCCATTGCGAAACGGTGGTGTTCTCCCAGGTGTGGGGGATGATGGCCACGGTGAGCGCGGCGTCATCCAGCCTGGCCACAGTGAGGCTGATTCCGTCCAGACAAATCGACCCAACCGGAATGACAAAGGACCGGTACCGGGGGTCGAATGCCACCGTGCATAGCCAGCTCGTCTCCAGCGCCTTGACCCGTTCCACGGTTCCCGTTGCGTCCACGTGTCCCTGAACCAGATGACCATCCAGCCGCCCGCCAAGTTGCATGGCCCGTTCCAGGTTAACCGCAGACCCGACCTTGAGCGACCCGAGGGTGGTCTTGGCGAGGGTCTCCTCGATGGCAATTACCTCGAAGGCCCGACTGTCCTGCGCTACCACCGTCTGGCAGGCTCCGCTGACCGACACGCTCTCATCCACGCGGAGTTCGCCGGAAAAGGGAGACTCGATCCGGAGGCGCACGCCGGCACCCACCGGGTTGACGGCGGCCACGCGGCCGACCGTTTCAATGATGCCGGTAAACAAGGCTCAGGGAGTCTGGAGAGTGATACGGGTGAGCATGTCGACGCCGACCTGCTCGTAGTGGACTGTCATCCCACGCAGCGCGTCCTCCAACGTTTCCCGGGCCGGATCCTCAAACGATGCGCGGCCGGATCCGAGGACGACGGGTGCCGTGAATACCCAGAGTTCGTCCACCAACCCGGCCTGGATCATCGCCGAGGAAAGACGCGGACCTGCCTCCACCATGAGGTATAGCACCTCCGGCCGGATCGCGGCCAGCGCAGCTGCGAGGTCAATCTCCGTGCCCGTGTCCGGGCCGCGGATGATCTCGGTGGCATGCCCGTCCGTCAGGACCCGAGCAGTCGGAGGGATCACGCCTCGCCGGTCCAGAACAAGTCTCAGTGGACTCTCTCCCCGCACATGACGGACGGTGAGGCTGGGATCGTCAGCCAGCACGGTGCCGGTTCCGGTCAGGATGGCGTCGGCATCGGCGCGCATTTGATGGACCCGCCTCCGGGACGCCTCGCAGGTAATCCATCGCGAGGACCCCTTGGCTGGAGCGGCCCGCCCATCGAGTGACTGAGCCATCTTGAGCCGAACGTATGGCCTTCCCGCCCTCATCCTGCGGAAGAAGCCGGCATTCAAAATCCGGGCATCATCCTCCAGGACTCCCGTCGTAACCTGGATGCCGTTGGATCTGAGGTGCTCGACCCCTCGCCCGGCCACGCGCGGATTGGGATCCAGGGTACCCACCACAACCGAGCCGATGCCCCGAGCAACCAGGAGGTCTGCGCAGGGCGGGGTCTTCCCGTGATAACTGCACGGTTCCAGGTTTACAAAGAGCGTTGCGGCCGAGAGGTCTACCCCTTCGAGATCCTGCAGGGCGACTACCTCTGCGTGGGGGCCGCCGAAATGCTGGTGCCACCCGGCGCCCAGGACCTCACCCGACGGGCCCACAATGACGCACCCCACCTGAGGATTCGGTCGAACATCGCGACCTCCCCGGGCGGCCAGTTCCAGGGCCCGGCGCATCCAGACAATATGATCGCCCTCGCTCACCGCAGAAGGAAAACCCCGGAGCGACTCATAAGTTTAGCTTGGCACACGGATAGACGACGCAGGTATGGCTGGCCACAATAAATGGTCTAAGATCAAGCGCCAGAAGGCGGTAACAGACGCGAGGCGATCCAAGGTATGGGCCCGGATCACTCGTGACATCATGGTGGCTGCCCGCGAAGGCGGTGGCGACCCGGGCATGAATGCCCGCCTCTCGCTCTGTGTCGACAAGGCGAAAGCCGAGAACATGCCCAAGGACAACATCACGCGGGCCATCAAGCGTGGTACGGGCGAGATTCAGGGAGCCGACTACGAGGAGGTGGCCTACGAGGGCTACGCACCGCATGGAATCGCCGTTTTCATCGACACCCTGACCGACAACACCAACCGTACAGTTGCTGACCTGCGGGCTCTCTTCTCCAAGGCCGGCGGTTCCCTGGGCAACTCCGGTTCCGTGGCGTTCCTGTTTGACCGCAAGGGAGTTTTCGAGATCAGCGCTGAGGGCCGGGACGAACTTGAACTGTTCGAACTGGTAGCCGATGCGGGTGCCGAAGACCTTGTCCAGGAGGATGACCAATTCGTGGTTACCACGCCGGTCGAGGCGTTCGGAGCCGTGCAAGCCGCGCTGGAGGAAGCCGGCATCACGACGGAAGAAGCGGCGCTGCAGCGCATTCCAACCATGACCAAACAGCTCCCGGTGGACGACGCGCGCAAGGTGGCTGCCCTGCTGGAGAAGATTGAGGAGCACCAGGACGTGCAGACCGTGAACTCGACCCTGGAATTCGACGCGGAACTCGTAGACGCACTCGGATCGTGATTGTACTCGGCGTCGACCCCGGATCGCGGGTCACCGGCTACGGCGTCATTGATGTCGCCGGGGGCAAGGAGTCCCTGGTGGAGTACGGCGTATTGGCGCTGTCGGGTGCCGATTCCCACCAACTGCGCCTCAAGCAGATTCACGACCGGCTACTCGCGGTGATAGACCGCTGTCTGCCGGACGTGTGTGCCATTGAGATGCCTATCTACGGCAACAATGCCCAGTCCATGCTCAAACTCGGCCGGGCGCAGGCGTCGGCCATGCTGGCCGCCCTTTCGAGGGACATCCCGGTGATTGAGTACACGCCGAAAGAGGTCAAGAAGTCGGTGACCGGCAACGGCAACGCCTCCAAGCAGCAGGTTTGGTTCATGGTTCGTTCCATGCTATCCGTCACCGCCGACGATCCCAAGATGGGCCTCGATGCGTCGGACGCGCTGGCCGTCAGCCTGTGCCACGCCCATCGCGGAGACTCAAAGGGGGGCGCTCGCTATTCCGGCTGGGCGCAGTTCATCAAGCAGAACCCGGGGCGCGTAGGGCCCTAGTCTACCTTGGCTTTGTCGGCGGACTCGGTGTTGTCGCTGGACGGGGCCTGCTCGTTGGCAGCCTCGCTGCCGTCGCTGGACGCGGCCTGCTTGTCGGCTGCCTCGCCGGACGCGGCCTGCTTGTCGGCTGCCTTACCACCGTCACCGGACGCGGCCTGCTTGTCGGCTGCCTTACCACCGTCACCGGACGCGGCCT
>JABDJZ010000457.1 GCA_013003255.1 Rhodothermales bacterium | reverse complement strand
GGACGCCACCGTTGTGATGCTCAACCGCTCGCTCGACAAGTCGCAGGCGGCCATCGCAGAGTTGAAAGCGGAATTCGGTGCCGATGCCGAGGTGAGCGTCGTCCGGACGGACCTCGCCTCGCTGGCCAGTGTGCGCGAGGCCGCCGCGGAGATCTTGAAGACCGTGCCGCGGATTGACGCCTTGATCTGCAACGCCGCCATCGCACAGGTGCCAACCCAGAGACTCACCGAGGACGGCTTCGAGAGCATGCTGGGCACGAACCACTACGGCCATTTCTTGCTTTGCGGGCTGCTGTTCGAGCGGATTGAAGAATCGAAGGGGCGGATCGTGGTCGTCTCGAGCCTCGGCTACAACATGGGGATCAAGACCATCCAGTTCGATGACATGAACTGGGACAGCAACTATCACCAGAACAAGACCTATTCCCAGAGCAAGCTGGCCCAGATGATGTTCGCCTACGAGCTGCAGGACCGACTGGCTGCGACGGGCCGGACCGATGTCGAGGTCTACGTCTGCCACCCCGGCTCGTCCAAGACCTCGCTAATCACCACCAGTGGCGACATGGCGACCCGCATCACTTTCTGGCTCATGTCGCTATCGCCCATCGTGCAGTCGGCAGAGAAGGGCTCCTGGCCTGAGGTGATGTGCGCAACCGAAAAGGGTCTGGAGCAGCGGGCGCTTTATGGTCCCACCGGCTTCATGGAGTTCGTCGGCCCGGTCGGCAAGGGCACCCTCCATCCCCACGCCTACGACAAGGTGGTCATGGAGCAACTCTGGGACGTTTCCGAGGAGGCAGTCGGATTCAAATGGGATCTCGCATCTGAGCCAGTAGCTTAGCGAAGCCTATGTCTGTATCTCACATCATCGGAATCGCCCTGGTCGTCCTGGGCGCCCTCGCCGCCGTTTTCCCGCAGTGGTTCGGCCCGCTGACCGGAGGGCCAGAGGCGCCAGCCGACCTCTTCGAAGCGGTCGAGCGTCGAGTCCGCGGGGGCATGGTGCTGGGCGTAGGACTGTGCTTTGTTGCCATCCCCGCGCTACGTCCATGGGCTGTAAGCATCCCAACGGCGCTCTTCTACTTCATGGCGGGTGCCCTTGCGGCCCGGCTCTTCGGTATGCTGGTAGATGGCGCCGTTCCGAAGCAGTGGCTCCTGGTCGCGGTTGAGGCCGGCGTGATGGCTATCGCCGCAGTCTGGCTGTGGCGGAGCGGCGGGTCCACGCCCTGAGTCACGGGGAGCAGCTTAGGACTCGGTCGAAGCGCTGTCGGTGGGGTCCGTCATTGACTGGGCTCCCCGATGACAATCCTTGCCGTCGTGACTATCTGGCCTGTATGTCGCGACGCGTGCTCGGCAGCATGAAACAGCAAGCCGAGAACGGTCGACTCCAATCTCGCTCGACCGACATAGCGTACCTCCAGGAGGTCCGAGACCGGGGTGCCTCTCAGCCGGGCGAGTGATTCTTCGACGGTTGAACTCCAGTTGTCCAGTAACTCCTGGGCACTTGGCTGCGGTGTGGCTCCGCCTTGCTCTGCGGCAAGCTGATCCCTCTGCTGGTCGCTCAACTCCTCTCCCCGGGCATAGGTGAAGAGACGGTCGGTACTCCCCGACAGGTGTAGAAGATGAAACCCTACGGACGCAGTCCCACCAACGGAGCGCCACAACTGGGTCTGAGACAACTGCGGAACCACTTGGGTCAGGTTTTCCTGCGAGTGAACCAGTGCGTGTGCAACCGGCTGGAGTAAAGTTGGAATGCCTGGGATGGCGCCCCTCAGCCAAGGTTCAGGTTGTTTTATTGCCACTGGGACTCCTGGTATTCTGCGATTGGTCGGTTAGCCGAATGTTCGACGCGGGCCTACAGACGCTTCTGCAAATGGACAGTGACTGTATCCCCGACATCCTTGCCGATGGCCCTCCGAATGTCCGCTTTCACCGGCAGCTTATGATTCCCGGTTCCCAATGCCATGAAGGAGCCAGTGAACGGTTCGCCGTCGATGGTTCCAGCCACCTTCACCAGTCCACGTGTGCCAAAAAAATCGGCAGACCAGTCGGTTTCCAGGTATGTCCAGCCACCTTTTGCGGGGCTCTTGACCAATTCGCCCTGGAATGTCTTATCGATTGCGGCCATGCTCAGTGTTGCTTGCTGGGTTGTTCGATCAAGGCCTCCACCCTTTCGCGCTTGCCTCCGTCGTACAGGTCGATCCCAAGCACGTCCATCCATTCGTCCGGTGCCATCCTGACGGCGCCCAGTCGCTCCTCGAGCTGTCTCGCTCTCGTGGTCTTTCCCGACCCGGGCAGGCCGCAGACAATGATCAACCGTGGCGAGGGCATCCGATCTCCGGAGGTTGGGGAAGCGGTATGAAGAAGGTAACGCGTTGAGCGAGCAAAGCGAGTCCGCTAGCCGACGGCCAAGGCCGCGGGAGCCGGCGGCAAGACCGCACGGCAGCTATGGCCGCTTTCGAGCTACGTAGAATCCGTAGCCAAACCAGTCCCGGAACTGCTTGTAGAGTTCGAATTCTTCTTTCTCCATCGCGATAATCTCCGCGGCCTCCGCGCTGCCTTGGTGGCGTTTCAGGAACGCCGGCATTCGCTCGGCCGTCGGCTCGTAGTAGTTGCGAGTCCAGTCGGACCGAGGAAGCATGAAGTGGCTCAAAACCTCGTAGCCCTCGCCCTCGAGAGCGGTCACTTTTTCGAGGACCGTCCCAATCTGCGGGTAAGCGGCAAGCCAATACTCCCTGATCCGTTCTGGGGGGTCAGGCTGTAGCCAAGTGATCTCTGAGACGGCGATCACCCCTCCGGCCCGAAGGAATGGCCTCCAAGCTCTGAGTCCTTCAACAAAGCCCATGTTGTAGATGGCACCCTCAGACCAGAGAAGATCCAGCGAGCCAGGAGCGAACTCAAGGCACTCCATGGACGCCTCGAGCGGCTGGACTCGATCCAACAGCCCTGCCGCCTGCACGCGCTCCACTAGGAGGTCGAGAAACGCCGGAAACAGGTCTACTGCGGTGATGTGGGAGTGCGGTAGTTCGCGCGCCAGCACCAGCGTCGAAGCGCCAGTACCGCAGCCGATGTCGGCGACGCGGAGGAGCTCTGACTTTCCGAGGCCCGTCAGATCGAGTGCACGACGTGTTGTCTTGATGCTTCCGGGTCCCTGGCGTAGCCCGTCTTTGTGCAGGTCCACCATGAGGCGGAAAAGGGTCTTATCGTCCATCGCATTTGCCAGTGGTCCTGTAAGACCTGAGTGACCCTGAGAGGTTCTCATCCATCCAGCGGTGGATGGCGGCCGCCAAGTGGAGCCCTAGTCGTCACCGAGCAGGATGTCGAGTACCGCCCGGCCATGAGTCGCGGCCTGCCCGGTACCCAGATTCGAAAGGACGAGCAGTGAGAGCTGTTCGTCAGGAAGCCACACCATATAACTGCTAAAACCGAGATCGCCACCTTCGTACCACACGATCCGATGGCCCCGATACTCGCCCCAGACGAGGCCGAACGCGTCGTTCACCTTGGCGTGATCGAACTGCCTCACGCGAAGCTGCAGCCTGGTCAACTCCGGACCTCCCAGCTTGTGTGACTCCAGGCTGCCGATCCACACCGCCAGATCCTGCACGGTGGTGAAGACGCCGCTTCCGCCGTAGTGCGGGGAACGCCGGATCTCTTGTCGATACCCGCTGCTGGACTCGTTGTATCCGGTAGCACGTCCTTGGATCACGCGCCCCAACGAGTCGTCGACCAGACTATTCACCATCCCCAGTGGTTCGAAGATCTCACGCTGGACGAAGTCCGAGAACTCCTGCCCGCTGCGCCTGGCCACGATTTCCGCGATCACTTGATAGTTCGTGTTGCTGTAGGCCCAGTGACTTCCGGGGGAGAACTCCAGGGCCGGTTCGGCAAGCACGGCGGTTATCGCATCCTCTACGGTGAAGTAGTCCATGCTCCAGTCACGACCACCAGGCCGCTCAAGCGTGTAGTACTCGGGCAAGCCGCTCGTCATGTAGACCAGATGCTCGACGCGAACGTCGGAGAACTGAGGCGGCCACTCTTCGATATGCAGAGAAACAGGGTCCTCCAGTGCGACGCTTCCACGCCGGATCAGGATCGCCAGAGCTGCAGCTGTGAAC
>JABDJZ010000432.1 GCA_013003255.1 Rhodothermales bacterium | reverse complement strand
CTGACAGAGGTAAGTGCGTCCATGGTCCTTTTGGTCTGGTGAGACTCTACTCCTTGTATCGGCCAAATACCGGGCCGATTTCAATTTGAGACAAGGCCCGAAGCAGCGAGTCAACCCCGTTTGCACGCCTTCTCAACGCCGCGGCCGGACCTTCGGCATTCCCACGGGCTTCCAACACGACTGAAAGTGCCTCCGACGTGATGTCCTGGCCATAAAGAACCCGGACTCCATGCATCTCAAGAGGACCTTCACCGCGTTCGCAACCCTGCTGCTCGCCACAACCACGCTGGCGCAAACACAGTCAGTTGGCAACGCTACCTACCGACTCGGCGTGCCATCTGGAGAAGTGGGCCCCAGGGACTCGTCCCAGCGGAACGTCACCCCGAAAGTGTCAGCCGACTTCGCGCAGCCCGTCCAGACCAGCGACTTCTGGAGCAGCCTGATCTTCCCCTTCTTCGGGGTGCAGCACTCCAATGTGATGTACGCCCATCCGTTGAACGCGAAAGCCGTAGCGGCGGGCCTGGAGCTGGGCTACACCACCACGCCGGTGTTCGCCGCTCAGGACTTCCTGTATCCGTTCAACCGCCAGCTGACGGTTTCGGTCGAAGGCCTGCAGGCAGGCCGCACTAGCACGGACGCCTACGGAGACTGGACGGTCACGGCCGCCTGGGCCGACGGAGCCCAGTCGCTAAAAGCCACGCTTGGCCACGGACTCCCCTTCGTGTATTTCACGATCGAGGGGGGAGCCGCCTCCATCTCGGCCGCCGCCTCGCCGACCGTTTGGTTCAACGAGGGCGGCGTGCTGGGGATCACGGTCTCCGGTGTCCACTACGGGATTTTCGGGCCCGCCGGCGCAGAATGGACCACAGGCTCCACGCTACGGTCTACGCTGGCGGACAAGGACTACCTCTCCGTCGCCTTGCTGCCCGACAACTCCTCGGCCACGATGGACCTGTTCAGGCGGCACGCCTACGCCTTCGTCACGGACAGTCGGGTAGACTGGTTCTATGACGAGGCCACCTCCACGGTAGAGACCACGTTCTCATACACCACGGATCTCAAGGAAAACACGGGGACCAGCGCGGATCAAGTGCTATCGGCGCTCTATCGCCACCAGTGGCTGAACACCGCGAGCCAACTCACCGGTCACGAGTACGTCTCGCCTCGGGGCACGATGAAACTGGCGGCGGGCGATTTCTCCACGCGCCACCGTTTCGCCGGGGTGCTGCCGGCTCTCCCGGATCGGGGTGACTACAATCGGGAGGATCTTCTGGAGTTGGTGCGTGAGGCTGCCGCAGAAACGCTGCCAGCCGGCGACACCTACAACAACGGCAAGGCGATGGGCCGCTTCGCGAATCTGGTCCACATTGCCGACCAACTGGGTGCTACCGACGAACGCGACCACTTCATCAGCGAAATCAAGCGGCGCCTGGAAGACTGGTTTACGGTGGGCGGAACAGGCCAGTATGCCTACCTGGATGAATGGGACGTGCTGACGGGCTACCCGTCCGCGTTCGGCGCGGATGATCAGGTCAACGATCATCACTTCCACGCTGCATACGCCATCATGAGCGCCGCCACCATCGCTCAGTTTGATCCGGATTGGGCCACCCAGGAGAACTGGGGCGGGATGGTCAACCTGTTGATCAAGGACGCCAACAACTGGGACCGGTCAGACACGCAGTTCCCCTTTCTGCGCTCTCACGACGCCTACGCGGGACACTCCTGGGCGGCGGGGCATGGCGATTTCGGCGACGGCAACAACCAGGAGTCGAGCTCCGAGTCCATGAACTTTGCCGCGGCCGTGCTGCTTTGGGGTGCCAACACCGGGCAGACGGAGATCAGGGACCTCGGGGTCTATCTCCATGCCACAGAGACTGCAGCCGTCGAACAATACTGGTTCGATGTCGATGACGCGGTGTTTCCGGCGTCCTATCCCCACGAGGCCATCGGCATGGTCTGGGGCGGCAAGGGCGTGCACTCAACCTGGTTCGGCGCCCACCCCGAGTTCATCCACGGGATAAACATCCTGCCCATTACGGGCGGGTCCCTCTATCTGGGGCGTCACCCTGATCACGTCTCCGCCAACTATGCGGAGATCGTATCGGAGCGCGGCGGCCAGCCCATTCTCTGGAAGGATGTACTCTGGGAATACCTGGCCCTCGCCGATCCCGATCTGGCGCTGTCCCACTACTTCGCCGATCCCGACTACGAACCCTTTGATGGCGAATCCAGAGCGCACACCCGACACTGGCTCTACAACCTGAAGAAGATGGGCGGGGTGGACACGACCACTACAGCCAACACGCCGACGTACGCCGTATTCAGGGATGGGGCTGATCGTACCTACGCAGCATACAACGCGGGGACCGCTGCCCGGACGGTCACCTTCTCGGACGGGTTCAGTCTGGAGGTCCCTGCTCGCACGCTGGCTTCTCACAGCACGGCGAACGAGGATCCCAACGCGCCGGTTGTGCTGTTGCAGACCAACAGGACCTCGGGCAAGGTGCCATTGACGGTGGCGTTCACCGGCGGCCGGAGCTTTGACCGCAACGACAGCGCACTTTCGTTCGATTGGGACTTCGCGGGTCTGGGATCAAGCAGCGCGGCTGACACCACGTTCCGATTCACGGAAGTCGGCGAGTACTGGGTATCGCTCACGGTCGAGAACGCAGCCGGCCTTTCGACGCGCGACAGCGTGGAGGTAACGGTCCTCGGAAACGGAACGCCCTATTCGGGCTCGGCGGCAACGGTACCCGGACGCATTGAGGCCGAACGCTACGACCGAGGGGGTGAGGGGCTGGCCTACCACGATACGGAGACCGCCAACATTGGTCTGGCGTTCAGACCGGACGAAGGCGTGGATATCGAGGGCGCCAACCAGGGCGCGTTCGACGTCTACTGGATCGTGGCCGGCGAGTGGATCGAGTACACTATCCAGGTGGACCGGGACGGGCTCTTCGACATTCTGCCCTACGTGGCCACCGTGCCCGGATTCGGGTCGTTCAGGGTGCTTATTGATGGCGAAGACGTGAGCGGTTCGAAGCGCGTCACGTCGACTGGAGGTTGGCAGTTCTGGCGGGCGGTGCCTGTACGCAACGTTCCGATGGAAGCCGGTGAGCACATCCTGCGCTTCGAGTTCGACTCCGAAACAGACAAGACCGGCTGGCTTTTCAGCCTGAACTGGATCGATGTCGAGCGTGTGTCGGGCGTGAGTGTTGAGGAGGATGTCCCAATGGCTTTCGGGCTCGGTCAGAACTTCCCGAACCCGTTCACGACGGCCACTGAAATCCCCTACGAATTGGCCGAGTCAGGCAGGGTCAAGCTTGAGGTTTTCAACGTGCTGGGACAGCGCGTGTCCTCCCTCATGGATACGCATAGGCAGCCCGGAAGACACTCGCTTTCACTCCGCGGCGAGACGCTGCCACCGGGCGTTTACGTCTATCGACTCACTTCCGGCGACCAGTACACCACGCGGCGGATGCTGCGGGTCCGGTAGGCTGTATCCTCGGACCGGGTTCATCGTACACGGATTCATATCCAGGAGGTGAGCCATGATTCTGCCAGTTCCGGTGAAGGAGACCCCGTCCACCAGCCCGGCGCAAGAGCTCCGCGTCGCCATGCGACTCCTGAGCGGCCAGGACTGTAC